>JAVEWB010000133.1:0-6566 GCA_034004765.1 Anaerolineae bacterium | reverse complement strand
CGTGCCTTAGGTGTGGTGTTGATGGGAATTGGGGACACGCAGCCTCATGCGGTGATCGCTTTGTCCGAGGCGTTTGCTCACTGCGTGACCGCTCTTCTTACTCCCGAACAATCTGCGGTGCTACAACCTCGCCTGGTCTGTTTCTTGGGAGAGATGACAGTTGGGTTTTGCAGTGCAAAATCAGCGGCCGTGAGGGAAGCCAACGTCCAGGCGGTCAGAAGAATCAGCCATGATTTGAAGACCCCCATCAATGCGGTCACAGGCTTCTCCAAAGTGATTTTGAAGGGCATTGATGGGCCTATCACGGATTTCCAAGAGGAAGATCTGACCTCCATCTATGAAGCCGGGCAGCATCTGTTGAACATGATCAATGATCTGAGCGCTGTGGCAAAACGTGATGAGGTGCGCAAGGAGCTTTATCTGGATGGTTTCGATGTCGCTACGCTGATGGGTGAGGCGCTCGCAACTGCCCAGTCTACTGTGGCCAGGCAGGGAAACGCACTTGAAGTGTGTGCTGTCGGGGAACTAGGGGAGATGTCGCGCTATTTTACGGAGATGCGGTGGATCACCCTGAGCCTGATTTTCTTCTTGAATCGATGGGTTGAAAAGAGTACCCTTAAGGTCTTCCTGACTCGCCGGTCTGAAGAAGGGCTGGATTGGGTGGTTCTCCATGTGACCGGACCGGCGGTGCCCTTTGAGAAGATTGACGCTATCATTGATACGGATGTGGAGCTGACGTCGATGTATGGGTTCTGCCAGGCTATAGGGGGAGAGGTTGCTGTTGAGCAGACAGAAGAGGGCGGGACAGTTTTCAGCCTTCGTTTCCCTGTGCCTGCGCCTGATGCCGCGCCTGAAGATTGAGTATTTCTATGGTCAGGGGATATTCGGACAGAGAGTCTTGAGGGGCACTGTCCGAACTCTTTTTCTTTGATCCCTTGCATCTAAAGTCAGGCGTGATATAACATACATGTAATTACTCAGTCGCATTTCTCACCATCGCGAGTACCAGGGGCGTCAAGTGGAAACGTAGGTCTTGGTGATTTGATCCTTCTCACCTTTGAGTAGTTACTGCTCTATCCTGTCAGATAATAATACGAATGGAGGGACACGATGCAAATCGTAAGTGACCGTGGCATGGATATGTCTCCTGAACAACTGGTCGGGTTGGATATCCATCTGGTGCCTTTGACAATTCATCTCGATGGCAAATCGTACGTAAGTGGTGTGGATATTCAGCCGGATGAGTTCTACACGCTTTTGACTTCCACTGAGGGCATGCCAACAACTTCATTGCCATCGCCCGGGGATTTTGCGACGCTGTATAAGCAGCTTGCGGAAACAGACCCGGAGATCCTTTCTGTCCATATTTCTTCAGGGTTAAGTGGTACAGCCAATGCAGCCCGCGAGGGCGCACGACTGGTTCCGGAGGCGAAGGTAACCATCATCGATACGTTCACACTCTCGGGGGCGGAGGGATGGCAGGTGGAAGCCGCTGCTCGGGCGGCGAAAGCCGGCTGGCCGATGGAAAAGATCGTGTCGCTGGTGGCGCGTGTCCGCGAGGTGACGGAGACGGTCTTTACCTTACCTGACCTCAAGTGGCTGATTCATGGGGGACGCATCAGCCACATCAAAGGCCTGCTGGCTACCATTTTGAAGATCAAGCCGGTGATTGGCGTCAGCAAAGAGGATGGCCGGTATTATCAGCGCGGACAGGCGCGCACGATGGAGCGCGCACTGGACAAGATCGTGGATATCATTGCCGAGAGCTACCCGGCGGGCACGGAAATGCGCCTTCAGCCTTTACACGCGAATAACCCGGAAGGGGCGGATCAAATCAGGAAGCTGTTGGAAAAGCGGTTCAAGTGCACCTGGCTGCCCGTAGGACCCATTGCGCCTGTGCTCGGGGCTCATACCGGTCCCGGGCTTGTGGGTATCGTTTTTGCTCCCCTGGCATCTTTTCCTGAGATACCTTAGGTGCAGTTTGTTTCCAAAGCGCCGGCCTCGCTGCTGGCGCTTTTTTTGTATAGAAGGGCTTAACACTCTTGCAACTTCTCCTTAATCGCGCCTTTAGCTTATTCTGCTATACTGGAAATTGAGGTAATTGTTCAGCCTACGCTCCCGCGGGCTGAGAGATTTAGCGAAATCGTCCGCCGCACTGATCGTTCATCTCATTCCTGCCCCCACTTGCTCCCCAACCTGCGGGAGGGTAATTACAAATTGACGACCTGTTTTGAGCAGGTGCGGCTTGCCTCCGGGAGGGTTGGAATGCGTAAATTACGTCTGGGTTTGGTCTGGCTGTGTGCGGCATTGCTTGGATTAGCATGGAGCGGTCTATCGGCGGAGCCTCAAAAGGCTTCTGGTTTGTTTCATTGGCCTCCAGATTCAGAGGGTAGCGCAATGCAGCCTGTTGGAACCATCTCCTTTTATACTATTCCCATTGTGATTCCTACGTACCCCTACGCTCAACACCTCAACACTGAGACAAATGCTCTCTATAATATCTCCTACCCTGTGTTGGATTGGGGTGAGTATCAGGACAGCCACCCTACCGCTTCGCCTGTCACGTACACGCTGCTGGTTCTGGAAAACGATTACTTGAAGGTCACCTTGCTGCCTGAAGTAGGGGGGCGTGTGTATCAGCTTATTTACAAAGCTACCGGCAGCAATGAGCTGTATCAGAATCCCGTGCTCAAGCCTACGGCATGGGGGCCTGTGGAGCAGGGATGGTGGGTTGCTGCTGGCGGGATCGAATGGGCGCTGCCGGTGGACGAGCATGGGTACGAGTGGGGCGTTCCCTGGGACTGGGATCTCATTACCTCTACCGCCGGGGTGACGGTTACGGTGCGTGACAGTGTAGCATCGGACCGCCTGCGTGCCGCCATTGATCTCTTCCTGCCTGCTGACCGCGGATATCTGGCCGTGCGTCCGCATATCGAGAATCCCACGGCTGCTGAGGTTGGTTACAAGTTCTGGCTCAATGCCATGTTAGCTCCGGGGGTGGACAACCGGCCTTCCGCGGATCTGGAATTCGTTTTCAATGCGGCTGAGGTCGCAATCCATTCCACAGGAGATGACCGCTTGCCTGGGGCACACGAAACCCTTACCGGCCCTGATCACCGCATCAGTTGGCCGGTGTATAAAGGCGTTAACTATTCACGCTTGGGCAATTGGGACGAATGGCTGGGTTTCTTTGAGTACCCGCAAGCGGCAGATACGTTTATCGGAGTTTATAACCACGCTGCGGAGGAGGGCGTCGCGCGTGTTTTTCCGCCGGACGTGGCCCGCGGGGCAAAAGGGTTTGGGATGGGCTGGCAGCATGTCTTGAATTCGAATCTCTGGACGGATGATGGGTCCGGGTATGTCGAATTGCATGGGGGCATTGCGCCCACATTTTGGGATCAAGCTACGTTACCAGGTGGTGAGACTCTTTCCTGGAGCGAGTACTGGTACCCGATAGGGGACATTGGCACACTGTCGGCGGCTACGGCAGAAGGAGCACTAGGGGTGCGAGTGGAGAATGAGCTGCTGCACGTGGGAGTCCATCCAACGCAGGCCTGGGGGGAGGCGGAGAGCCGGCTCTATGTATGGAGGCGGCAGGACTGTGAGCTGTTGAGCCAGGACGTGCTGCCTGGGGTGGGTCCCGCTCATCCGTATACGGTGATTACATCTCTGGCGGGCCTTTCGGTGGATCAAGTGTCCGTGGCTTACGTGGATTCTGCCGGCAGCTCTCTGGTTGAGCTTAACCCGACCGGCTGCGAGCTCCCTCCACTGCTGCCCCGGCTGTCCGTGGAGCCTCAGTCTCGTTTTTTGATGATTGCGCTGGCAGATCGGGGCATTCTCACTACCTCATTTGAAGTGCAGAACAGCGGCTATGGTGTGTTGAGCTGGACTGCACAGGTGGACCCGAGTACCTCACTGGTTCCGGTACTTCTGATGGATCATGGAGTTCAAGGTGATTGGATGACGATGACGGCGGATACCACCCTGCTGGGCGTGGGAAGCTATACGAGCCGGATCTCTGTAACGGCGATCACGTCTGACGTGCTTGACTCGCCGCAACAGGTCCGGCTCGATGTTCGCATTGTGCTTCAGATCAACCGAATTTTTCTCCCACTCATTTTACGCGATTACGAGGTGGGAACTGGGATGCCTTACACGTCTGACCTAAACGCGGTTAGTGAACGAGCAGGCTCCACACGACCGCAGCACCTGCAGCACCGGCAACGGAGCTCAGGAAATTTACCCAATCATTGTTGAGCCAGACCCATCCGCGCAGGTGTTGGTTAGGGCTCCCATCTGTATCGATCTTTTTCTCGGTCTCTTTTTTGCGTTTGGGGGAGTAGTAGATTGCCTGCACGGTTGCTCCCAAGAAGCTGTCGCACAATGAGCCCAGCAGCCCTCCGAAGGTCGCAGCGGGCAGGAACAGCAGGAGTTCCCAGGGGGTAGCAAGCCCGGCTTGGGCGTAGCTTGCGCCACCAAGTGCGCCGTCAAGGAGAGAGAAGCTTGCTATGGCTATGCCAATGATCAATCCCCCGACCGTTGTGGCAAGGGTTCCTAGAAGTGAAATGCCTCCAGAGGTTCCCGGCTCTACGATTTTTCCTGTGGTGATCAGCCGAGGGGGTTTTTTGCTCAGGACCCCGATCTCCGTGGCCCAGGTATCGGCGTTGACGGTTGCCATAGCTCCGGTAAATGCCGCGACCATGAAGGGATCGCGGATCAGATACGCAAAAACTACGGCGATCAGTGCACCTGCGCCTCCGTTGGCCAGTGCCTGGCTAAAATCTCGCCGGGCACCTTTTTCAAACTTCTCCGAGAGCTCTTTTTTTGCAGCTCCTTTGTAATAAGAAAGCGCGCTGGAAAGGATAAAAAAAGTGATGAGCACCAGGCCCCAAACCCATCCGCCATATCCGAAGATCAGGGTCCCTACGACCATTGCGCCCAGAACGCCGGAAGGGGCAAGTGCCTTTTTCCGGTAGCCGGCATAGCCGATGAGGCTGCTGAGTGCCAGCCCAAAGCCGAATTGTGCAAGTGTTTGCATGATGGTTACGTCCCTGTTATAAGATGGTACTCAGCAGGTAGAGGACTACGCCTGAAACGATGGGGACGCTCAGGTTGTCCGTGCCCGCGGGGGAGAGGCTTTCGACTATTGTGGCGATCAGGGTCCCTATCGCCGTCATCAGTAAAAGCGCACCTGCTTGCAAAGGGACGCTGTTGGGGCTTAGTGCGGATCCCGGCAGGAGCCACAATGTCAGTCCGATGCCCAGTGCACTGACGACGGCCATGGCAAGGGAGCCTTCCCAGGAGCGTGTACTCCCAAACCGTTTGTAGGTGTGGCGGCCCCATTGTTCGCCTATCAGGCTGGCCATAGCGTCGCCCCAGGTCATGGCCATCACTGCCGCTGCGGCCACCGGCACGTTGTCGAGCGCTCCGCCTGTCCGCCAAAATAATGAGAACAGCACGGTGATCGAGAACGCAAAGTAGACCGTGCCCGGCGTTGATTCAGAGGTGTCCATCGCCTTGAAGGATTGCTGGCGATAGAAGAGATAGTTCAAGATAATGAAGGTGGCGAAGGGGATGAGCCCATAATACCAGTGGTCGAAGAAATAGAGGATCCCCCAGATCCACATGCCGGCTCCAATGTGGATCAGCTTGCGTGTGATCCTTTGCGGCCATCCAAGATATTTGCCGAGAGCTTCTACGCCAAACATCAGTCCGAAGGCATAAACATAAGAAAGTATAAGCCCAGTGATATCTCCCTTTGACATATCATTCCTCCTAAAGAATTTGTGTATTATATACCGTGTATGTCACTGGACAATCTAACAGTAGTTCATTACAATGCACCGGAAGTGAATTTAGTGTGGGCGTCTTCGCTTACGATAAGGATTAAGTATGGCAGATTTTTGCGATTTCTTTGAACAGAACTGGGCTTTGCTGCAGCAAGCAGAGCTTTATTCACCGCATCCAAACCCTACGTTCGCCAATCCTGATTTTGAGACGGCAGAGCTTCGCGTATTGATCGTGCGTCTTTCCCCTTTCCGGGATGTCGATCGTTCAATTCCGCATCTCTTCTTATATCAAGCTGTGCGCCGTGCACGGCCTGACGCTTATATCGACATGGCTTTTTTCCCTCCGGAGTATGATCGGCAGTGCTTTGAGGCTGCCGGAATCCCCTTTTTGGTGGGGGTGCAGTCGTTCCACTCTGCCGAGGATTTCGACCTGGTGTTGATTTCCAATGCATACACGTTGGAACTGCTTAACCTGCCCTATCTCTTGCTGCATTCCGGCCTTCCTCTCCTGTCCAGCCAGAGAGAGGCCTTGCGTCCGATGTTTGTGTTAGGCGGGTCCAATGCACTGGCTGCCCAGGCGCTCGTTACCGAAGAGGGAGACAGCCTGGTGGATGCGATTTTCTTCGGTGAAGGGGAAGATCAGATCGGTGCTTTGATCCAAGACCTGACTACAGGTTCCGAAGGAGGCAAGGGGGAGCGATTGGCCCATGCGGCCGGTCTTGTCACCGGTTTGTGGGTTGCTCGACTTTCAACCGCCGGTCGGCAGATTACCAAGGC
>JAVEWB010000132.1:0-6610 GCA_034004765.1 Anaerolineae bacterium | reverse complement strand
TCTGGCCCATGCTGCGGCTGTGGAAAACCCGGATGTAGGTCACATCCGCGTTGTAGCAGTAACCCTCAAGATTGCGGTGCGCCCCTAAACTTGCGAAATCGACCACGTAATCCACCTTGCCCTGCTGGATCTTCTCGTGGATTTTGTTCAGACTGCCGCGCTCGCTGCGGTAATAAGGGATGAACTCCGCCTCGGCCAATCCCAGGTCCTGCCGGATGGATTCGATATCGAAGCCTCGATCGGCACCGCCGACAAAGACAGCCCGCTTCCCCTTGAGGAGTTCACGCAGGCGCTTGAGCCGAATCTCCAACAGCCCATCCCGCCAGATGCGCACGGCATCGATGCGCTCCAGCGCAGCCTCCCAATCCGACTCTTCAGCGTTGACCTGCTCGGCGAGGTGAGGATCATCCCCCACCAAAAGGTGTGCCTGCCCCAGGCAGTCCTCCGCCTTATCCAAGTCCTGCAAGCGCTCGCGATAAATGCGCGCCAGTTCCACGTAGAATAGACAGGCCTGAGCCCGCCAATCCGGCTCAGGGCGGCTCGAGAAGGCCTCGGCAAGCTGCTCGGTAGCCAGCGCCCAGGTGTAAGGGGAAAGCCCGCGCGCGCTGTCGGCCAGTGCCCACAATTCCGTCGGATCGCTGCCTCGCTGAAGCAGCCGCTCCAGCAAACAGAGGAACGCATCATCAAGATCCACCGCCTGATCGGACTCCTCCAATCCCCACTCCACCGCCCGCTGCAAGAAGGACAGGGGAGCGCCCTCCCACGTCTCCACATGCTGACGCAGATAGGCATACCCCTGCGCCGGTGTCAGTAGATGATAAAGGGTGGGATCGACCATAAGCTCCGCAGCCCGTAAAACCGTCTCCGGCCGGGTGAAGGTCTCCTTCACGGTCTCCCACATCTCGCGATAACGTCCGGCTCCCAACCAGGCGTCCTGCAGGATCTGCAAACGGCGGTTTTCCTCCACCATCGGCAAAGCAGCAATCAATTGATCGACCAGAGCGCTCTGCTCCCAGGCGTTGAAGCGCGAGAGGATAGCCCCCAGATCGGTATCGAGATTGCAGCGGCAGCCGCTCACAAACCACGCCGCAATGGCCTGAGCGCTGAGACGATCCGGATCGAGGAGCGCAAACTGGTTGTAGGCATCATGCCAGCGCCTAAGCTCATAGAGCACCAGACCACGCTGTTCCAGGAGATAGAGACTGCCCTGCGAGAGCGACTCCAGGACATGGTCGATCAGCCCCAGCATCGCCTGACTGCGCACCGCCCCTTCGGGCGCGCGGAGCACCTCGAAGATGGCCCGCAGATCGTGGTCGGTCAGGGAACCGTGGGGAGCTGCCGCTGCCGGAGATCCCGCCAAAACAGCAGGGGAAATCCCGCTGATCGTATAGCTCAGACTGAGCGCCGTCGATTGAGCGCGCTCCGGTCTGACCCAGAGCCGCAGCGCCACATCGCCGGGTTCAAGTGCTTCGATTTTAAGCGCTACCTCGCCATCTTTCACCAACGGCAGTGAATCGGGTAGTCGGATATTCGAACCCTTGGGGTTGAGAACCAGCCCATGTTCCTGCAAGGCTGCCGGCGTCAGGTGCGGCGCGTAACAATCGACGAGTTGCAGATAGCTCTTCCCGGCTTGCAACGTCGCTCGTTCATCCAGAGGATGGCGATCCAGATCAGTCAGATGCAGGGGGCGCAGGAAGACCGTCTGTGCATAAGGGGTCTCCGACGCTTCCCCGGCAGATTGCCGCAGTGCATCCACCGTACGACGCCAGGCGGCACGATCGTCCTCGCCTTCCGGTAAAAAGGTCAGGGAAGCAGCCGGATCGCGGACCATAAAGAAGCGGCGCTCATTAAGGCCGCGGAAACGAGCGCTAAACGCCTCCAGGTCTACATCGTTCGCCAAACTGCCCAACCTGATCGTCAAGATCAGCTCGTCCGCCTCAACGACCACATCCAGGACCTGGCCCTGCCGGATGGGAACGAAACAGCGGTAGGGGCGATCACAGAAGACGAGACAGACCTGTTCATCTCGTGCAATGTTCTTCCAGGGATCGGGGGTGACCCAGCGCGCGGTCTGCCCCCACGGATCGGGAGGGGTCCAGCGGGTCATATAGTGAATATCACAGGTCTCACCACTGGGGGCCGCCAGGATCTGAAGGTTCTCCTGCAGCGCCTCGTGGGTCAGCGTCGACTTCAAAAGATAGAGCAGCGGCGGCCCCTCCGAAGAGACCTCGCGGATCACCATAGCGGGGGTTTTGTCCGTGGTCGCAGTCGCCAGATAACGATATTCGGGCGGGATTTCCCGCAGGTCCGGCGCTGCGGCTGCGTTGACGCGGCTGGGGTGCGGGACATCGGCTTGCAGATTGAAAAGCCGCAGCGCGCCGCCATCGGTCAGCCATAAGTAGTTGTACACGGTCCCGGCGCTTTTGGAGACGTTGGCCACACAATGCGAGGCAATGTGCGTCTTTACACCGACGCGAAGATCGCCAAAACGCTGCACGATCTCTCCTTGAAGCTCTTCAGGAGTGAAGGTGGCCTGCTGTTTTCCCAGCAACTGCGCAGCAATGAAGACTTCGACGTAAATCTTAGGGAGCATGGCTTTCTCCTGAGTGCTAGTATGCTTTTGCCAGGCTGCCCATCGGATCCCACGGGGGGAGGACAAGGGGGTCAGTATCCAACACGGCAGCAAGTTCTGCGGACAGATAAGACTTATCGACCACCACCTCGTAGAGGAATTCCTCGAACCACGGGTCGCTCATCACCAGATATCCCTTCTCCCCGATAGTGCCCCCCCAACTGTTCTCGACCCGCCACTGCAGCGGCTTCCCTTCGTCATCCAGGTTCACGCCGGTGAGGACCATCGCGTGGCCCATCTGGCTGTCGCCGTAGTCCAGGCGTCCGGCTTTATCTTGCTTGAAGGGAAGGCCGTAAAGCAGCTCATAGTCGTAAATCTCGAGATCAAGCGCACCGGTCTGTCTTTCCAGCAGTTTGCTGACGTCACAGCCAAACCAGACCGGTTTGCCATCTGCAATCATTGCCGCAGAGGCCTGCTTCAACACCTCTATCTCCGCGTTGATGTAGTGAACCGGCTGTCCTTCGACAACATTGCCCAAATAGCTCACCGTATAGAGCCGGTCGTAGGGCTTATCCGCGGTCGGCGCATTGATCAAACACACATAATCGTCCAGCGCGCAATCGACGTACTGTTCCATGAACTCCTGCGGCGTGATCGTACCATGGCGGTGGAACTTCTTTTCTTTATCGCGCCACTCCCAGACGAAGCTCTCCGGCGGCTGCCCCAGATGGATACAGAGCATCGTATAGCAATCGGCAAGCAGTTCATCCTTCGCTTTAGACAGTGCCTCAAGAGACGCGCCCTGCGCATGGAGTTCCCGGAGTACCTGGGCCCCTTCGCGCATCTTGGCGGCCAGCAAAGCATTCATGGTTTTGGAACTGCTGCTGCTGTAGGTCTCAGGAACGACAGCTTTGGGGACCACCCCGTATTTTCTGACCAGGTTGACAAACATATCCCACTGGCCGCCATCAGGGATGGGATCCGCCAGCAAGCACATGACCAGCCGCCCGTCCCGTGGCTCGTCCCGCGTCTGGATGATCGCCTCCAGAAAGAAGTTGATCTTTTCGAACTTATCCCAGAACATCAGGTAGGTCTGCGAAAGTTCGAACTGCTCCAGATTGAGCTTGCGCATCACAGTTAGACGCAGCGTGTTCAGCCCGGCAAAGAGCCAGCAGCGTCCGCTGCTTTTCTGATCGGTGGCCTCAGGCGTTTCGATGACATGGGAATAGATATGGCGGACACGTGTGACCGCTTCGCGGCTCAACGCTACCGTTGCAATGTCATTCTTCGTAACCGCATTCATCGCCAGGCGGTTCTTGGGATCTACGGCAAAGCGCTCCGAAAAGCGATGGATGTCCTCAGACTGTATGGGTTTATTCATGATGTCCCTCTTATTAAGATCGTAGTAATAGGTTGCTCACAACTGCAAGCGGGTATCACTATAGCACCGCTGAATATCTTTGCAAGGCAAACTATTCTAAAAGGGAGGGAATGCGAAGCGCGAGGCGTGATCCATGAAACGTGATGCGGGAAACGTGGTATCTCGGAGGTAGCGGTACCTCCCGGAGTGCATAAATAACGGCGTGAAGGGCCGTGCTAAGTAACCGATGGAGAGGGCGGCTCTACCAGCCACTGAATCCGTATCTGCTGCGCCAGCGGCTCGAACTCCGGGTCACCGGTGACCAGCGTGGCTTCACACTGGATGGCCAAAGCAGCCGCGAGAGCGTCGGCATAGGGGAGAGGGTGCGCGGTCTTGAGATGCGCGGCTTCAACGGTCAAGTCACGCCCTACCGGCACAATTTCGATCTCCGCCGCCGTCAAGAGTTCCAGCACCTGATGAAGCTGCACTCGCCCTCGGCGGCGTTCCACAATCGCAGCGACTTCACCCACGTTGGCCCAGGAGGTCAGGACCTTCACCTTACCCACCTGGGCTCGCTCCAGCAGGGCCGCCACCTTCTCACTGCCCGCTTCTTTGCTCAGCAGAGCGAGCAGCGCATAACTATCCAGGACATAGCGCTCAGCCACGGCGGGGTTCCTCCAGGGGGTGCTCCCGAGCGCGTTCTGCAAGCAGTTCTTCGACCAGGGAGGGTCCTTCTGCCAGCATCCCATGGAGCATGGACACAGAATCATCGGGCAGCGGAACCAGCACCAGCGCCTGAGCATACGCCATGAGCCGCACCCGCGTCCCTTTTTTCAGTCCATATCGCTCCCGTAGTTCTTTAGGAATGACGATCCAACCCTTTGTGGAAACCGTTGCCGTATACACGGATCACCTCCAGAGTATGCCATTCTAAGATTAGTATACCATAATTTGTGATTGGTATAACAACGACTTGTGAAATGGGATACGAAAAGGTGAAACGTGATACGTGAAGCGTGAAAACGTAATACGTCAAACGTCACAAGAAATAAGATTTCAAACGGAGAGTACCACGATGCGAGAAGGCGTTATACCCCAAAGCGTTAGCTGAAGCTGAAGCCGCCGGATTGGGCAAGCTTAGCCGACGGCTTCACTTCACTCTGCCTACTTGCTGTTCAAGGTGTGATCGGCATAATAGGTCATTGCCGCTGCCATGAAGTCGGCCAGGCCGGGACGGTACTTCTCGTAGAAGGCCCGAAACTCTTCGTGCGTGGCATAGAGCTGGCCCAACCCGCGGTAAACCTCTGCGGGAGCAGGGTAGAACTGCTCGATCAGCGCGTGGTGGCGGGCCATGAGTGCCTGCACCTCCGATGCATCGGGGGCCTGATCCGCCACGGTCGCGATCAGTCGCGTCACGGCATCGGTTTCCGCCTTCAACGCGGCCCACTGGGCTTTGGGCAGCTTGCGCAGCCGCTGCTCCGATGCCTGCACCTGCTCGGATCCGAACCGCTCACGCGCCTCGCGCGTGTAACGTTCGATCTGCTCTTTCGTGAAGCCCTCGTAGAGTTCTTCATCCGTCAATTCCATTGCTGTATCCTCCTTCGTCAATCTCTGAATCGTTTTGTCCACCGTTATCAGGAGACGCGTCAGTCGTTCCGCGCGTTCCTGCAGCAGCCGTCGATGGCTCTTGAGCGCTTCGACCTGATCGAACGCCGGGTCATCGAGGCTGGCGCGGATAGCGCTCAGGGGGAAGTCAAGCTCTTTGAAAAAGAGGATCTGCTGCAAGCGCAGGAGATCCTGCTCCTCGTACAGCCGATAGCCCACCGCGGTGCGGGCAGACGGCGTCAGGAGTCCGATCTGGTCGTAATGGTGCAGCGTCCGGACGCTCACCCCGGCCATTTTCGCGAGCTGACCCACCGTATAAGCTTTCACCCATGTCTCCTGAGCGACAGTATACACTATGACGTAACGTCAGAGTCAAGAGGTATTTCGAGGAAAATGCAGCAGAGCGAGAAAATACACCGCACTCCAGATCAAACCGGCGCGGCATAAGGCGCGATGAAGGCGGCCACAAGGATGAAGTGGCTCAGGCAGCCCAGGATGACGAAGATATGCCAGACTTCATGAAAACCGAAGATGCCCGGCCAGAAATCCGGCTTCTTCGTGATGTAGACAACCGCCCCAACGGTGAAAAAGAGCCCGCCAACCAGAAGCCACACCAGCGCACTCACCGGCATGGACTGGAGCATCTCGCGGATTGCACTGATGGCCAGCCAACCCATCAGCAAGTAGATGCCCGCCGTGACCCAACGGGGCGCTTTGATGATGAACAACTTGACGCCGATCCCCGCCAGAGCCATCCCCCAAACGATACCCAGCAGCCCCCACCGCCAGAACCCACTGAAGAAATGCAGGCAGATCGGCGTGTAGGTCCCGGCGATCAGCAGGTAGATGGCCGAATGATCGAACTTCCGCAGGCGCTGGATCACCTCCGGCCGCGACTTGACCATGTGGTAGATGGCGCTGGCCGAGAACATCAGAATCAAGCTGATGCCGTAGACGAGGAGTGAGATTTCCTTCAAGGTATTGCCCCGCCCGATATGCAAAAGCACGAACAACCCGACCACGGCAGCGATAGCTGCCCCCAGGGGGGTCAGTCCACTGACAGGATCACGCTG
>JAVEWB010000131.1:0-6649 GCA_034004765.1 Anaerolineae bacterium | reverse complement strand
GGCCTGTCCCGTCTGCGGCATCAGTCTGCCGGAGATCGAGCCCCGAACTTTCTCCTTCAACACGCCTCATGGAGCCTGCCCGGAGTGCCAGGGGCTGGGTTATAAGCTGGAGCTCGATCCCAATCTGATCGTGCCCAACTCCGCCTATTCCATAGACGAAGGGGCGGTTGCTTTTGGCGTCTCGGAGGATAAGGAAAGCTACACCTGGAAGCTCTTGAGCGGCGTTGCCACGCACTATCACATTCCGCTCAAAACTCCCTGGAGCGAGTTAAGTGAGGCGCAGCGACATCTCCTCCTTTATGGAACGGGACAGGAGGCCGTGCCCATGCGCTTCGAAAGCCCTAACGGCACCTGGGAAAGCCGCCGTCCGTATGAGGGCATCATCCCGAACCTGCAGCGCCGGTACGAGGAGACGAACTCGGATTACATCCGCAGCAAGATCGAGGAGGTCATGAGCCGCACCCCCTGCAAGACCTGTCAAGGGACCCGGCTGCACGATGTCGCCCGCGCGGTGACCGTTGTAGACATGCCGATCCACGAGATCACCCACTGGCCTGTAGCACACCTGCGCCGCTGGGTCGATGGACTGCTGGATTCGGGGAAAGACGGCGAGACCCCGGCGAAATTGACGGAGAAGGAATACGCAATTGCCGAACGGGTGCTGCGTGAGATTCACAACCGGCTTACGTTCCTGGTGGATGTCGGATTGGACTACCTCAGCCTGGATCGCGCCGCAATGACGCTCTCCGGTGGTGAGGCGCAGCGCATCCGCCTGGCCACGCAAGTCGGCTCGCGGCTGACGGGTGTCCTCTACGTGCTCGACGAGCCCAGCATCGGGCTGCACCAGCGCGACACGGCCAAGCTGATCCACACGCTCAAGGAGATGCGGGACCTGGGTAATACAGTCCTGGTGGTGGAGCACGACGATGAGACCATCCGTGCTGCGGATTGGATCGTGGATCTGGGGCCGGGGGCCGGGGAGCACGGCGGGAAAGTGGTGGCGGAGGGCACCCTGGAGGACATTCTGGCGCACCCCACCTCGCAGACCGGCGCGTACCTCTCCGGGCGTAAGTCTGTGCCCGTGCCCGAGACGCGGCGGCACGGCAACGGCAAGGCCCTCGTGGTGCGCGGTGCCCGGCAGAATAATCTCAAGGATATTACGGTCCGCCTTCCTCTGGGATTGTTCATCTGTGTGACGGGTGTTTCCGGGTCGGGAAAGAGTTCGCTGATTGTGGAGACGCTCTACGGGAAACTGGCGCAGGTGCTGAACGGCTCCCGTGAGCCGGCGGGGGACTGCGAAGGGATCGACGGCGTGGATCTGGTCGATAAGGTCATCAATATCGATCAGTCCCCCATTGGACGGACGCCGCGCTCGAACCCGGCGACCTATACGGGGGTCTTTGGCCCGATTCGCGACCTTTTTGCGGCGCTGCCGGAGTCCAAGATCCGTGGCTACAAACCAAGCCGCTTCTCCTTCAACGTGAAGGGGGGCCGCTGCGAGGCCTGTCAGGGACAGGGGACGCTGCGCATCGAAATGCAGTTCCTGCCGGAAGTTTACGTCCCCTGCGACGTCTGTCATGGATCGCGCTACAACCGGGAAGCCCTACAGGTGCGGTACAAGGGCAAGAATATCGCTGAAGTGCTGGATTTGACGGTGAGCGAGGCGGTGGGGTTTTTTGAGGCCATCCCCTCCATCTCCCGGAAGCTGCAGACGCTGCATGATGTGGGGTTGGGGTATGTTCGTTTGGGGCAGGCAGCTCCCACTCTCTCCGGCGGCGAGGCCCAGCGTGTGAAGCTCGCCCGCGAACTCTCCAAGCGCGCTACAGGGCGCACGCTTTACATCTTGGATGAGCCGACGGTGGGACTGCACGCCGCGGACGTAGATCGGCTGATTGAGGTCTTGCAGCGGCTGACCGACACAGGGAACACGGTGCTGGTGATCGAGCATAACCCCGACGTCATCAAGGTCTCGGATTGGATCGTCGATCTGGGGCCGGAGGGCGGGGATGCCGGCGGTGAGATCGTTGCCGAAGGAACCCCTGAGACGGTGGCCCAGGTGGAGGCCTCTTACACGGGGCACTACTTGAAACGCTGGCTTAATCCGACGATGTAGGACAAGCCGCTGGCTTGTCCATGCGAGCATAAATATAACGAGGGCGCACTTGGTGCGCCCTCGTTTATGTATCGAAACTGGCTTGTGGCAGGGGCCTAAGGCGCTAACGCGCGGTCAAGATCCGCCACGAGGTCGGGCAGCCCGACATGCCCATCAACGGTAGCCAGGCCGGAGGCCTGTGCCAATACCTCTTTCGCGTCCTCCTTGCGCCCTTGGGCTAGATAGATGCGCCCCAAGGTGTGCAGCGCCTGGGCCTTTTGGATGTCCCACTCCGCCCAGGCTTGTGCCTGTTGGATCAGGCGCTCGGCTTCTCCGATCCGTTCGGGAACGTGTTCGGCGTAGAAGCTGGCCAACGCGTTGAGCACATCGAAGTTGTGCGGCTCCAGCGATTTGGCATAGAGCAGATCTCCTTGAGCCCCTTCCACGTCACCTTGCATCAGTTTCATCTGTGCACTGGCAATGTAGGTGAGAGGGTAGGCGTCATCCTGCTCCATGGCGCGACCGACTGCGCCGCGCGCCTCCTCGAAGTTGTTCATCTTGGCTGCCGTCAGTGCGAGCCAGGCCTCATTTTGCGGATTGGTTGGCACGAGCTGCGCCGCCCAATCGAATTCCTTAGCGGCTTCTTCGTACTGTCCGCTGTAGTAGTAAACCATTCCCAGCCAGAAGTGGGGGGCCTCCAGATCTTCTTTGAAACTGACGGCGGTGCTCAGAGCGTCTTCTGCTTCATCCCAACGGCGCAGGTAGAAATACGCTTTGCCTAATCCCAGATGGGCTTCTGCACGCGTTTCATCAAGGCTGAGCGCATGCCCGAAATCCCAGACCGCAGCGGTGTAAGCCCGCAGCCGCAGGTACTCCTCACCGCGCTGGATGCGCAGCTCGAGGTTGTCAGGATCCTGATGTACCTGGAGGTCGAGCTTCGTGGTGACGGCCGAGAGTGGGGTGGGCGCGGACGTCGGTGTGAGCATGACCGCTTCCGGCTCTGCGGTGACGCCCCCCTGGCCCTCCGGCAGCGGTGTAGAGGTGCTGATATTCTCGCCGGTCCAGGCGATGCCGGTCCCGGCAGGGGTGATGACATTGATGCCACCCTCGGCTGTGGGGGCCACAACCTCCTCAGTCGGCATCGTTCGTAGGACGATGATGCTCAATGCAGCGTAGACGCACAGGATGAGAAGGCCCATCCCGACCAGAGTGATGAGTTGAAGGGGGCTCAATCCCTTCTTGATTTTGCGTCCTTTGCTCTTGGGTGGTTTTGCTTTAGCCTCCTCCGGCTTAGGAGCTGGCTCTTCCAACCCTGCCAGCAGCGCGTCGCGATCCAGCTCGCGGTCGAGCGGATTGACTTGTGGGCCGGCTGCCATCGGGGGAATTACGAGCGTAGGGCCATCGAGATCGACTCCCGATTCCTTGGGCGGAGCCGCCTTGCTTTTCTTCTGGGCGTCGCGGCGACTTTTGATCCCATTCAGAATGTTCCCAAACACTCCCCCCTTTTTAGGAGGGGCAGGGGTAGGAACGTCCCCTCCCTGAAAGGATTTGTAGAGACCTTCGTATTCTTCCTCGTCGTCGTCCGGGCGCGTTGATCGCATAGTGCTCATGGATATCCTCCCGCTCTCCTTTTTGAGTGGGGCTGCTGTCACATTTATTGTATCAGTATAGAACGAGACATAAGAAACGCAAGGCGGCCCTGCCCGGATGTTTTATTGACAGGTTTGGCGGTCGGGTCTATAGTTGAGTCGAGGTAATGGCTCGCTTTCTTGCACGGCGGGAAGCAGGCTGGATGCTTCAACCTGTACGAGGGGCGGCTGAGCAGTTATGTCAGATTTTAGGAAAGGGTGCGTTCGAGTGGCAGCCGTTACGGTTCCGATGAAAGTATCGCCGTCAACCGGAGTCCGGCCCATGGACCCGCTGCGGGATCTTCCCGCGATTGTGGATTTGATTGAACTCGGCTTCTGGGACGAGTTGGATCTGCAAGGGCGGAAGATGCTCATGCAGATGCAGAAAATCGCCAGGAGAGGCCCTCTGGTGCATTGGCTGTATGGAGATGCTTTCGGCGCTTCCGGCTTCGTGTGGGTGGAGGGGGAGCGCGTGGTGGGGAACCTCTCGGTGCGCCAGGCCTACCCCGCCTGGTCTCAGGGAATTTTGATCGGAAATGTGGTGGTGCATCCCGACTATCGTGGGCGCAGCATCGGTCGGGCGCTGATGGAGGCCGCTCTATCGTGGGCGCGCTCCCGGAATTGCCGTTGGGTAGGGCTCGAAGTGCGTGCGGATAATGCAGCGGCGCGTGCGCTTTATGAACATTTGGGCTTTTCGGCGGCGGGACGCACGATACACCTGCTGCATGAGAGCGGACGATCCTGGCCGGCTCTTCCCGAACCGCGGTCCGATTGGCGGTGCTCCCGACCGCGGGATAAACTTCTCTGGTCTGCCCTGGCAGAAGCGATTTATGATCCCTCGCAGGCCAGGATCATGGAGCTGCGTCCGGCCCTCTACGCTTTTGGAGGGTGGGATCGAGCGATCGATCTTTTCTTCCGGGGTGAGCACGAGCAGTCCTGGTGCTATGGCAGTCATGAGCTTCGGATGGGGGTCCTGGTGCGGACCGATCTCTATCGCCGCTTCGTTACCTGGGAGCTTCTGGTGCATCCGCAGATGGGTGAGGAAGGTGCGCGAGAGGCTGTGGTGCGTGCCTTACATGCGCGCTACGCCGGGAAAGGATGGCCGGTGATCACTGCCGTCCACGAGCGTTCTGACGTGCTGCCGGCCTTGATCTCGTTGGGTTTCCGTCAGCATCGCGCGCTGGTGCAGATGCTGATGGATCTTTGAGTGAACTTTTACGGAGGGATAGAATGGAACTTGCGACTTATCTCATAGCGGCGTTCGTGGGATTCTTTGGGATTGTGTTCATCGTCGGATCACAGGGACAGTTCTTCCGCATCCTCATTGGCTTGGTCCTTTTGGGCGCTGCGGGCGTCCTGGTCTACCTGACCCGCGTGCGGCCCAAACACGAAGAGACCACGGTGGTGCAGAAGATCGATCTCACCGGCGATGTGAGCCTGGAGCAGATGAAGTGCCAATCATGCGGGGGCGCGTTGAGCAAGGACACCATCGAGGTCCGCGCCGGGGCAATCTTTGTGAACTGCCCATACTGCGGCGCGTCCTATCAGATCGAAGAAGAACCGAAGTGGTAGTCCCCCTATCAGGGGGCTTCGATTGGCCGCCATCGGATCCATTCGGCGGCCTTTAGGGGTTTCTGATGGTGTTGAAAACCTGGTGGCAAAGCATAAGCCGCGACTTTCAGGGGCTTGGCCTGATCTTTGGGGCCGCTTCTCCCAAGCCGGGGCTTTATACGTACCCGCTGGCCCTCCCCGGAGGACAGCGGCGGATTCATCTGCGCCTCGAAGCCGATGGCAGCGGCGTTCTCTTCGTAGATGTCACCGAAGTGGTGCACCTGAATGCAACGGCGGCCCAGATGGCGAAGCTGGCATTGGATGACGTTCCCCTGACACAGGCAAAGGCGGTGCTGCGTCGTCATTTCCGAGATGTGGGGACGGCACGCCTCGACCGCGAACTCCAGCAACTCTATGGCCTGGTGCAGCGCTTCCGGGAGCCCGGCGAAGGGTGCTTGACGTGCGCGGTATCCGAGTGGGTAGCGTTCAAGCCGGTTTTCAGCACGCCGGTGAGTGCCCCGTTCAAGGCGGATGTGGCGCTTACCTACGCCTGCAACAACGGCTGCCCGCACTGCTATAACGAACCCGACCGCTTCGACCTGCCCTCTTTGGCACTGGCGGATTGGGCCCGTGTGTTCGAAAAACTAGCCGAGATTGGCGTGCCTCACGTTATCCTCACCGGGGGTGAACCAACGCTGCACCCTGATCTGCCGGCGATTATCCACTACGCCGACAGCCTGGGGCTGATCGTAGGGATGAACTCCAACGGGCGCCTGCTTGGGCATCCCGGCAAGATGCCTGGGCTTGCCGAAGCCGGGTTGAACCACGTGCAGATCACCCTCGAATCCTCGCGGCCCGAGGTGCATGATGCGATGGTTGGAACGGCGGCTTTCGATCAGACGGTGCGCGGGATCGAGAGCGCGCTGGCGAGTGGCGTGCACACGATCACCAATACCACGCTGACCCGACAGAATCAGGGGCACGCCCTGGAAATTGTGGAATTCCTCCATAATCTGGGGCTGCACACCTTCGCCATGAACGGCATGATCTATGCCGGGGGAGGCTTTGCGGACCCGGAGGCTATTCCGTCGGAGGAGATGGCCGCTTTGCTGGACGCAGTTCAGGACCGTGCTGCTGCTTTAGGGATGCGCTTCCTCTGGTACACGGTCACGGACTACTGCCGCTTCTCACCGGTGGCGTTGGGATTGGCACCGAAGCGCTGCAATGCAGCGGAGTATTCGATCTGCATTGAACCCACCGGCGACGTGCTGCCCTGCCAGTCGTATTACGTCGCGGCGGGAAATATTCTTACCGATCCCTGGGATACCATCTGGAACAGCGAACTCTTCCTTAGCTTCCGCAACCGCGAGGAGGATCC
>JAVEWB010000130.1:0-6657 GCA_034004765.1 Anaerolineae bacterium | reverse complement strand
GTTCCTGTCCCAGCACGTCCTTCCGCACGTACTTGCGTCCCGGCACACCCCGCAAGTACTCCTCCGCCGAGGATTCGATACCCGCATAGCCGATGCGATCGATATTGGGGTTGTACCCCTGCGCCTCGAACTCCTCCACCGACTCAGGGGGAATCTTCCCTAAAAAGCCTATCACCTGCGAAGTCAGCTCGCCGGTCGTATAACTGCGGCGAGGGATGATCTCCACATCCACCCCGGGCATGGTGACGCCGCTCTCCTGAGAGATCAGCAGCGCCAGCTCACGATCGACGTTCTCCGCCACAATGAGCGCCGCGAAAGGATCAAGATAGCGCACCTCGTCAACCATCTCGATCAGACCGGGAGAGGGAAGCTCGCCAAACGGAGGAAACTGCGCACGTCCCACAGTCCACAATTCAAGCCGGTAGGGCTCAGCCGTCTCGACAGAGCTGTAAGGGACGTCGATCAGCCTGGAAAGCCGCTCCAGCACTGCGCGCTCACGCTCCGGGTCCTCAGGCAGCTCACCGGGGATGATCGTCACATTATAGGCCGGGATGTTTCGCACCAGAAGCTCACCACTGCGGTCGAAAATGACGCCACGGGATGGCGAAAGGTGTACCAGACGAGAAAGCTGCTCTTCAGCTTCTGCGCTGTAATAGCCCCCTTCCAGAAACTGGAGCTGCCAGAGGCGGATAAGGTAGAGCCCCAGGACCAGGAAAATCATCCAGCCCACCAGGGCCACGCGCGGGGAACGTTGAATCCAGGGAGGACGTGAAGGAGCAGACTCCATAGACGAGAACTCGGTTCTCATGCCCTACCCCTTTCAAGCGACTGCTGGTGAAACAGCACCAGGAAGCGAAAGCTAAAGGGAGAGAGAAGAAAATTCAACAGTGCGGCCGGGACGATCAGCGTCGTGTAGGCCCGCCCTGTGTCCACCGTATAGCCCAAAAATCCCATCAACACCAAAAAGGTCGTATGCGCCAGAATCGTCCCCATTCCCGCAATTAACGCCAGGCGGATGCTGGTCGGTCCCAACGTGTAGACCCAGGGCTGTCCGATCACAAAGGTCATCAGCGTCAGGGAAACGGTCCACAGCCCAAAGGGGCCGCCGGAGAGCAAGTCGCAGCATATGCCACCCATGATACCCCAGACCATGCCATCATTCAAGCCCCGGATCACGGTCCAGGTGATGACCAACAGCAGGACCAGGTCAGGCCGTCCCCCCAAAATGCTCACGCGCTCCAGCCAGACACTCTGCAGCACTGCACTAACCATCAAAAGGGGAAGGCCAATATAGAGACTCATTCCGTTTGTTCCTCTTCCATCTGCTCGATCGGCGGCCGCTCGAAGTCCATGATCACCACCACGACCTCCAACCGCCGGAAATCCAACGCCGGGCGCAGGATTGCCTCCTGGAACAGTGCGGATTCCTGATACGAAACACTCTCGACCTGTCCCAGAACTAACCCCTTGGGCAGCAGTCCCCCCAACCCGGACGAGATGACGATTTCATTCTCCTCCACCTCTTCGTCAGGCAGGATCTCCGTCATGACGAGCGAGCCATCCTCACGGCCCTCGACCACGCCGGAAACTCGAGAGCGCTGCAGAATCACCGACACCCGACTGGTAGGGTCAGTGATCAACTGTACGTAGGCCAGGTTCGGAGTAACGCGAGCTACACGTCCGACTAAGGTGACGCCGCTGCCCACCACCGGCATTCCCACCGCCACACCATCGCGGCTTCCCACGTTGATGATCAAGTAGCGCAGATAAGGATTGGTATCCTGCCCAACGACTTCAGCGCTGCGCTCCACGATGTCCGCGCCGATCAATGTATAGGTGGGGTTCTCCGATTGGAAATTGAGGAGATCACGCAACTGCTGATTTTCAGCAACATACTGCTCCTGCAAGCGGATGTTCTCCACACGCAGGGCGTCATTGGTGCTCTGTAGTTCCTCGACCTGCTGCTGAAGGTCGCGGACATCCCGAACAGTTTTGAAGAGACTGCCAACAACATCGATCAGAGAGGAAAACCCGCGTTCGACCGGGGCAATCACCACGCTCAGGAGATCTTCAACCGGCTTCAGGACACTGGACAGGGCCAGAAGCAGTAGTGCAAAAACCAGCAGCAGATAAGGCAGCCACGGACGGCTTTGTTGGGTCATGATACCCTCCCGCCATCTCGCTCACACTCAGGTTGCAGACCCACCGGGGCTTCGCGGGTCCTCCCAAGCCAGGGTCTTCTGGAGAACGTCAAAGTGTTCCAAAACCGCGCCTGCGCCACGGGCTACACAGGTCAGTGAATCCTGGGCAACCCAGGCACGGATATGCGTCTCCTCGGTAATACGCTCGGCCAACCCCTTCAACATGGCACCGCCGCCGGCAATACAGACCCCCGTTTCCATCAAATCGGCCACCAACTCCGGGGGAGTTTCATCGAGCGCATCGCGGACGAGATCGACAATGATCCCTATAGAGCGGGAAAGCGCCTCGCGAACCTCGATACTGCTGACCTCGATGTCCTCAGGCAGGCCGGTGATCAGGTTGCGCCCGCGCATCCCCATCGTCTTCTCCTCGGGGAGCGGATAGGCGGAGCCAATGTTGATCTTCACACGTTCGGCCATGCGCTCGCTGATCGCCAGGTTGTATTTCTGACGCGCATATTGGATGATATCCTCATCCAGCTCATCCCCTGCAATGCGGATGCTCTTGCTGACGACAATACCCCCCAGCGCAAAAACGCCCACCTCTGTGGTACCGCCGCCGATGTCCACGATCATGCTCCCCTGAGCTTCCGTGACCGGCAGGCCGGCACCAATAGCAGCCGCCATCGGCTCCTCAATCAGGTACGCTTCGCGCGCGCCCGCCGCCAGAGCCGCCTCGCGCACAGCGCGCTTCTCCACCTCGGTCACGCCGCTGGGGACTCCCACCACCACACGCGGGCGCGGGAGAGGGATGAAAAGCTGCTGATGGGCTTTCTTGATGAAATGCTCCAACATTGACTGCGTGATATCGAATTCGGAGATCACGCCATCGCGCAAAGGACGAATGGCAATGATGTTGGCAGGGGTTTTCCCCACCATTTCTTTCGCCTCCGAACCGATCGCCAGCACCTGCCGTCGATATTTATCCACAGCAACCCAGGAAGGTTCGTTGATAACGACCCCCTTCCCCCGAACATAGACCAACGTGTTAGCTGTCCCTAGATCGATGCCGATATCCAGCGAGAACAGCCCCAATAGCGCATTGATGGGATTGAACAAAGGCTCCCTCAGCTACTCCACCTGGCCTCTTACAGCCAGTCTAAGATCTAGATTCATAACACACCAAATATCATTATACCACAAGCAAAGAGGACAGGCAAAAACAGCAAAATCTATCCGCTGGTCCCAGAGACCGCACTGATCATGAGCTTATCGATGCGCAGCCCGTCCATATCCACAACCTCGAAAGACCACCCCTCCCAGGTAACCGCATCCCCCTGACTGGGGATGCGATCCAGCAGCGCCAGCATCATCCCCGCCACGGTCTCATAGCCCATGATCGTTCGCTCCGGGAGTTCGCGGAGCCCCAAGAACTGCTCCAACGCATCCACCGGATAATCCCCATCGACCAGCCATGAACCATCGCTCCGCTGCACAGCCCCCGGGCTGGAGACCTCTCCCGCCGAAAGGATCTGGCCCACGATCCCCTCCATCAAATCACGGAGTGTGATCAGCCCTTCGACTCCCCCATATTCGTCGAGGACCAACGCCACATGGACGCGCGAAGTGCGGAAGCGCTCCAACATCTCCAACGCCGATCGGCCTTCGGGCATGTAGATCGGTTGGCGCACCCGGGCAGTCAGGTCGATCGGCTGCCCGCTCAAATATCGGGAGAGCAGATCCTTAGCATAGACCATCCCTATCACGTTATCCAGGCTCCCCCGACAGAGAGGAAAGCGGGAATAACCGCTGTCACGCACCCGGGCCAGCGTCTCCTCTAAGGGATCCTCGAGGTCCAGCCAGACAATCTCGTGGCGCGGCGTCATCACCGTGCGCGCACGCTGATCACCCATCCGCAGGATGCCGCCGACCATCTCACTCTCCAGCTTCTCGAAGATCCCCGCCTGCGTACCTGCCGCCATCAACAGGCGTATCTCCTCATCGGTGACAGGGGGCTGCACCTCCTGCCGCACCCCTAACACCTTCAGAACACCTTCCGTCGAAGTTGTGAGCAGTACAACAAGCGGGCTGGTAAGCCGTGAGAGCCAAACCATCAGCGGGGCAAGCCGGATGGCCAACGTCTCAGGAGCGGTCAGTCCCAGGCGCTTGGGAGCCAGCTCCCCCAGCACCAGGGAAAAATAGGTGATCGCCACCACCACAGTCCCCATACCCAGCGCCGACGCGTACGGTTCCAGAAAAGGAACCTGGGCGAGCAGTGCAGTGACATCCTCCGCCACCGCCACGCCACCGAAAGCCCCGGAGAGAGTTCCGATCAACGTGATTCCGATCTGAATCGTCGACAGGAAACGATTGGGAGACTCTTTCAGCTTCAGGGCATCTAAAGCTCCCTGGCTTCCGTCGTACGCCTGCTCTTGCAGACGCTCCGTGCGCGAGGCAATCACAGCAATCTCGGTCAGGGCAAAAAGCCCGTTCAATAAAATCAACCCGAAGAGAACTAAAATCTCCATCAATTCACTCAACCCCTGGAACTGCCGAGCGCCAGCTCAGCGTCCATCTCCCTCAAAGGATTATACACTCCGGCAACTCGCCCAAACCTGGAACCACCAACCCTTACTCGATCCAACTCACCTTACCTGTCTCACACGTATCATACCCGCTCAATCCCATGATCAGCTCTTTGGCCGCTTCCGAGCGCAGCCAGGCGACAAAGGCCTGCACCGGCGGCCGCTTCCAGACGAAATTCGGGATGACCAGATCGTAGCGCTCCTGTGTCAGCGGCACGAAATCCAGCCCTGCAGCCACCGCCGCCGCCTCGACGCCAACCCCGACATCGACCTCGCCGGCAGCAATCAGCCGCGCCACGTCGGAATGGGTCAGTGCCTCCTCCTTGTACCGGGTGATCTGCTTCAAGTGGATCCCCTGTCGGTGCAACTGCGCTTCCAGCCAGATGCGGGTGCCGGCACCGCGCTGCCGGCTGACGAACCGCACGCCGGGGCGCGTCAGATCCCTTACCTCCGCCAGCCCGGCGGGATTTCCCGGCGGGACGATCAGTCCCAAGCGGCGGTGGGCCAGTGTGAGCAGCGCCACCCGCCGCCCGGGCAGCAGCCGCCGCACAAAAGGCGTATTGTACGTATCGCTCTCCTGGTCCCAGAGGTGACACCCGGCGATGTCCACCTCCCCCTGCGCGAGCTTGATCAGCCCTCCCAGGCTCCCCACGAAGCGCACCCGCAGGATCATCCCCGCTGCCAGATCGGGAAAGCGCTCGGCCAGCAGCGTCACGACCGGATCGTGGCTCCCGGCGAAGCGCAGCACATCCTCACTCGCGGCCTCAGGGGCCAGCGCCACGGATCGCCAGCGATCGAGCGCCATCCGCAGCGCCTCCTCCACCTCATTGAGCTGATACCCCGTGCTCATCGTCTCCAACAGGAAGCCCTCCACCCGATGAAGCAGCGTCGCGCGGCGCAGTGCCACGGCCTCCCCCTCCGGCGGCAATCCCTTGACGCGGGTCCCCTGTCCCGGGCGGCCTTCCACCAGCCCCTGGCTCGTCAGCTCCGCATAGGCCCGCTGCACCGTCCCCGGTGTGCACTTCCACACCTCCGCCATCCGTCTGACGGAGGGCAGCTTCTCTCCTGGCTGAACCCCTCCTCGGAGGATCTCCTGCCGGACAGCTTCGGCAATCTGTTCATACAGCGGGCTCTCATCCATGAGGTTTGCCTCCTACTGCAACTATTAAGAAAACGGCGGCCCATCCACCTATGGGGCCGCCGTTGAGCGCGATAAAAACGACCCAAAGAGGCCGTCTCGAATCAAGGCTGGGGCGGTAGGATTCGAACCTACGATAAACGGATTCAAAGTCCGTCGCCTTACCACTTGGCCACGCCCCAGCAATACAATGAATGTAGGCAGATTATACTACAATCCCGCTTACAGACAATGAAAAACAAAAGACCCACCCGGGCACTTGAAACGTCCGAGAGGGTCCATAAAAGCATCTTTGAACCTACGTACCAATGTAAGCCCGCTTGACGCCCTCGTCGTTCGCCAGATCCTTGCTGGGGCCCTCCAGAACAATGTTGCCAACCTCCAAGACATAGCCGTAATTGGCTAACTGCAGCGCGGTCCGCGCGTTCTGCTCCACGAGCATGACCGTCAGGCCCTGCTCGTGAATCTGTGCAATCGTCTTATACATCTCTGCAACCAGCAGCGGAGCCAGTCCCAGCGAGGGTTCATCCATTAACAGCAACTTGGGACGCGACATCATTGCCCGTCCGACCGCCAACATCTGCTGCTCACCGCCGGAGAGCGTGACCGCCTTCTGATTGCTTCGATCCTTCAACACCGGGAACAGCGTGTAGACCTTCTCCAGATCCTCAGCAATCCGGTCCTGATCACTATAAATGTAGGCTCCCATCAGCAGATTTTCATAAACCGTCATATTTGTAAAGACACGACGTCCCTCAGGCACCATCGCGATTCCCAACTTGAGCCGGTCGGC
>JAVEWB010000129.1:0-6697 GCA_034004765.1 Anaerolineae bacterium | reverse complement strand
GGTTGGCGGAGGAGCGCCCCGGTGAGGTGAAGGTTTTCCACTTCCGCATGGCTAAAGGCTATCTGGAATTGAAGCGCGGGAGTTCGTACCTGTTGATGCCCTCCCTCTATGAGCCTTTTGGGGGGGCGACCGAGGCTTATGCCGTGGGAACACCGGTGGTTGCTCGTGCGACCGGTGGACTGGTCGAGCAGGTGATCCCTCATGCCTCTCGCTGTTGGGGCACTGCGGTCTACAACCGCTACCATGCCATGCGTGCTCTGCCGACCGGATTCCTGTTTCTCGAGCCCAGACTCCCCTGGGATGAGCTGGTTGCGGGATGGCAGGAAATTATGGAGTGTGATTACGCACCTGCTTATGATCGTCTCGAGGCGCGCAGCGATATCCCGCTTTTCAAGGCGATGGTTGAGCCCGCGGCTTTGACGCTTGAGGATGCCATTGACCTGTATGATCACGATTCGCCGGGGTATGCACAGATGATCTATCGGGGATTCTCGCTGCTGAAGGTCTTCTCCTGGGAGCGGACTGCCCAGGAGTACCTGCAGCTTTACCGGACTATCTGGCAGTAAGGGACTAGGATCCACTTGCCTTGATTGCTGACGAGGTTGCTAAGAATGCAGACGCGAGAAAGTGACGGTCATTGTTGGCTGAGGTGTGTGGGGATTGGGTTTCTGCTGCTGACAACGCTTGCCTGTAACAGTCTCCCCCGCATCCGGGTGGACTGGCCCGGAGCGGAGGAGACTGCGGAGCCGCAGGCCGCTGGGGTGGGCAGTCCTACGCCTGCAACGGTGGCCCAGCAGCAAGGGGAAAGCCGGGTTCAACCTTTCCCTGTGGGTACGGTAGCCGCGACGGACTATTGGGAGATCCAGGTCCTTGAGGTCCTGAGGGGCCAGCAGGCATGGCAGCAGATCCATGCTGCCAACCGTTACAACTCGTCACCACCTGAAGGGCAGGAGTATCTTTTGCTGCGTATGCGGGTCCAGTGTGGTGATCTGGGTGCCGAGGCCATGTGTGAGCTGGGTATGGGGGTGCAAGCCACGGGAGATCGTCTGGTGGCCTACTCTGCGCCGGCCGTCGTTGCGCCAACTCCCCAGCTTCCCCCGCGTCTTCAGAGCGGCGAAACGGCAGAAGGGTGGGAGATATTCCAGATTGCGGAAGGTGAGCAGTCTTTGATGCTTGTTGTGGACGAGCCAGGCAGCGAATCCACGCCCCCTTATTATCTGGCAATCGACCCCGGGGCCAGCATCAGCGCCGATTTGGCACTGCTCGAGATTACCCCCACGCAGGCAGGGACCTCCATCACCTCTCCTGTGCCGTTGGGAGAGAAGGCAGTCACAGAGGACTGGGAGGTCTCGGTGTTGGATGTGGTCTGGGGTGAGGATGCCTGGAAGTGGTTGGTCGAAACCAATCAGTTCAACGACCCGCCTGCGGCAGGTCGAGAGTACGGCCTCGCGCTGATACAGATACGGTACATCGATATCATGGAAGGTCCGGTGTATGTTTCCCGGTGGTATATCGATGTGTGGGACAGTTCATCGGAAGAGGCGCGCGGTTTGCCCTCTTTGGTCGTGCCTGAGCCGGACTTTAGGGCAAAGCTTTTTCCTGGAGGTGAGTTCATGGGGTGGGTAGCCTTCGACATGCCCGAAGGAGAGAACTCTCCTCTGCTGGTCTTTACTCCCTATTCGGGTGATTATGAGACGCGCTATTTTGCCTTGAGACCTTAACGTATCTATCTCTCTAAGGATGACTTGTTCTGCCCCTTTGGTACGGCATATCTAAGAGTTTTGGCTGTGGTGCGGGGCGCTACAGCCAAAACTTCCTTAACAAATTTTCGTATAGGTTCTTATGGATGAAATAGGCTGCAAAATGGATCTTTGCAGCGTTGAATGACGTCTAAAGAGTGATGCCAGATAGCTTTCTGGACATTGTCTCGTGGGCCTGTTTGGACTATTCCGGTGGCGTGATTGAATATGTATTCGGTGAGAGGTGATGCATGTCTGAGAATATGAGACGGGGCACAGCTCCTTCTAAGAAACCACACGATGCGAGCTCCTGGTGGCTGTACGTGCTTTTAGGGGTGGTGATTCTGGGCCTGTTGGCGGCTTCGGCGCTGCTGGTCATGGCGATCAGGGGTGTCAACATCCTCGATGGCTTGATCCCAACCGCTGCTTCTCTTACGGTTGTGCCCGAAGAGGGAAGTGCGGGTACCTTTGTCACCGTGATCGGCCGTGATTGGCGTGCAGGAGATTTGGTAACGCTCCATTTACTCGATCCCAAGAGCAACACTTTCTTGATGCGTGACCTCGATATACTTACGGTGAAGGAGGATGGCACATTTGTGGCCTCGTTCACTTTCCCTGCGGGGATCCCTGCCGGAAACATTGCGGTGCAGGCGGTCTCCACTGCGGCAGAGGATAAGGCCGAGGTGCGATTTGATGTCGTTGCATCCACGTTAACGCCGACGCCGCAGGCCACGGCCACATTTACACCTACGGCAACCTTGACGCCGTCCCCGACGTTGACGCCGACCCCCGTAACGCTGACACCTACGCCTACTTCCACGCCGCGCCGGGTTACACTGACGCCGACGGCCGCTGTGTCTGAATGGCGGGGGGAGTATTACAATAATCGCAACTTGACCGGTGCCCCGGTGCTGGTGCGCGGGGATCGCGCAATCGACTTCAGTTGGGGCAAGGGCGCGCCGGGGAATACCGTAGCGGCGGACAGCTTTTCCGTGCGCTGGACCCGTGCGGTAAATTTCACACAAGGCACTTACCGTTTCTATGTTTCCAGTGATGATGGTGTGCGGGTATGGGTTGATGGCTCTTTGATCATCGACCAGTGGCATGATGCGTCCGGCGCGCTCTATACGGCGGATCGGGTGCTGAGCAGCGCTCCTCACGCGCTGCGCGTGGAGTATTATGAAAATAAGGGCAGTGCCTCCGTTGCGTTCTGGTGGGAGCGTGCAGGTGATTTCCCGGAATGGCGAGCTGAGTATTTCTCGAATGCAACGCTCTCCGGAAACCCGGTCCTGGTCCGTAATGATAAAACCATCGACTTCGATTGGGCTAAAAGCGCGCCTGCTTCCGGACTGCCCGCGGACAATTTCTCGGTCCGTTGGACACGCACTCTCTCCTTCGATGAAGGATCCTACCGCTTCTATGCGATCGTGGATGATGGGGTGCGCATCTTCGTCGATGGCAGATTGCTGCTGGATCAGTGGTTTGTAGGAGCGCGCCGTGAGGTGAGCGCCGATATTGCGTTGAGCAAAGGAAATCATGCCGTCCGCGTGGAGTATTACGAATCTACGGGGGATGCCTTGCTCCAGGTGCGCTGGGAAAAGACGGCTGCTTTTCCGGATTGGAAAGGCGAGTATTGGGGAAATCGCAAGCTTGAAGGCCAGCCGGTGTTTGCACGCAATGATAAGACCCTCGATTTCGATTGGGGCAAGAACTCTCCGGATTCCAGGATCCCGGCGGACAATTTCTCGGTGCGTTGGACACGGAACGCCAGCTTTGACACGGCAACCTACCGCTTCCGTGTGGTGGTTGACGATGGCGCGCGGCTGTGGGTGGATAATCAGTTGGTGATCGATGCCTGGGAGGATGGCTCGGAGCGTGAGGTGACCGGCGATCTGGCTTTGTCCGGCGGCACCCATGCGCTCCGGTTGGATTACTTTGAGCGCTCCGGTGAGACTCGCATACATCTCTGGTGGGAGAAGATAACCCCATCCTTCCCGGACTGGAAGGGAGAGTACTGGTCAAATTCGAAATTCTCCGGCTCGCCTGCCCTCACCCGGAATGATAAGAAGATTGACTTCAATTGGGGGACTTCCGCACCTGCATCGGGGCTGCCTGCGAACGATTTCACTGTACGGTGGAGCCGTACCATGAAGTTCGATGCCGGGATTTACCGCTTCTCCGCCATCGCTGATGACGGAATTCGGATCAAGGTCGATGGCACGTTGATCTTGAGCGAGTGGCACAGCAGCCCTGGCCAGACGACTTACCGGGTCGATGTCCCACTTGCGGCGGGCAATCATGGGATTGTGGTGGAGTATTACGAGGACGGGAATAATGCCCTGGCGAAGGTCTGGATCGATCGGGTGAGCGATCTGATCACGGCAACGCCGACGCCGACGCTGACTCCCACCCGGACGCCTACCCTTACCCCGCCGACCGCGACCGCGACACCAACGGCCACACCAACTGCGACGACACAGCCACCGACAGCCACGTCGACGGCCACGCCGACGGCAACAACACAGCCACCGACGGCCACATCGACGGCCACGCCGACCGCGACGACATCGCCACCGACGGCGACGGATACTCCCACACCGACCGCGACTCCCACGGGAAGTGGAACGCCTTAACGGTGATGTCAAACCCCGGTGTTGTTCTGGCTCGGAGTGCAGAGAGCCTTTTTGACACACCGGGGTTTACCGGCATAATTCAGCCATGAAAACACGATACGGATTACTTCTAATACTGGTCGTAGTTTCTGGATGCACACTGCTCTCTGATCCGGACGTACCGCTGTTTCCGGGAACGGCAGCTTCTGCTGTGCCGCTGCTCCCAACAGAGACGGCGACTCCCCTTCCCACGCCAACGCCTACGCCCACACCGCAGCCGGATGAGATCCTGAAGCAGGGGGACGATGCTTATCGTTTGGGCGATTGGGAGACGGCGGCTGTGCGTTATCGCCAACTGCTTCCCCTTTCTTCCATTTCGCAGGAGCAGTCGCTGAACGCTACGGTGGGGTTAGGGAAGACGCTTCTGGCGTCAGGCGCTTTTAGTGAGAGTATCGCGGTGCTCGAGCCGTTCTTGAGCACTGCACCTGTAGGTCCCCAGGCGCTCGAGGCACGCCTGACGTTGGCCGATGCCCTTATGGAGACTAATGCACCGGCAGCCGCGGCCGAGCACTACCAGGTCCTGATCGAGGCTGCACCCTCGCTGAATCTCTATACCTATCAGTGGCTGGCGGACGCCCATTTCGCTGCCGGTGCCTACGACCAGGCGCTTCTGGCCTATCAATCGGCACTTGACCTGGCGACGACGGCCAGCGATCAGGTCTTCCTCTGGGAGAAAATGGCACTGACCCATGCCGCGCTGCAATCGCCTGACAAGGCACTGGCGGCGTATGATACGATCCTGTCCATCGCGCGCATTCCGGGATACCGTGCCCGAATTGCCTATCAGGCGGCGGAGACGGCAACTCTGTTTGGGGATAACGCTGAGGCAATGCGCCGTTATATGGAGGTCGTGTCGGGATGGCCTGAGGAGTCCTACGCCTATGAGGCGTTGGTGAAATTGATCGATGCCGGCGAGCCTGTCGATGAGTTCCTGCGCGGATTCGTTGACTATCACGCCCAAGCGTATGGCCCGGCGGTGCAGGCCTTCTACCGGGTCATGGAAGCGGATCCGGAGCACAGCGGCGAGCCACACTACTATGCGGCTCTCTCCTACCTGGAGGCCGGAAGCCCCGATCTGGCCCTGACCGAGTTCGAAACGTTGTTGGATACGCACCCGGGTGATGCCTATTGGGGAAGCGCCTTGATCGGTAAGGCGCGCGCGTTGACCGCTCTCGAGCGTATCGATGAAGCGATAGCGGCGTACCGACAGCTTCCTGAGGTACTTCCCGACCATCCGCGCACTGCCGAAGCGCTTTGGCAGGCCGCCGAGCTTCTCCAAAAGCAGGGACGGCTTGAAGAGGCCTCCCTGGCCTTTGTGGATCTGGCGGAGCGTTACCCGGACGACAGCGGATCTCCGGAAGCGCGCTTCCGTGCGGGGCTGCTGGCCTATCGCGAGCAGCGGTTCGACCCGGCCGCTGCGGCCTGGGGCGACCTGCTGAACTGGTATCCCTCCGATGAACGCGCCCAGGCGGCACTCTTCTGGTTGGGGAAGATGCACCTCCAGCGCGGTGATACGCTCAGTGCAACGGAGGCGCTCAGTCAGGTCGTGGCTTTCGATGGCTGGTCCTACTACGGCTTGCGTGCTGCTGATCTGTTGGAAGGGCAGGAGCCGTTTTCCGGTTCCGCCGGGATCACAGTGGGGGAATGCAGCGATGTTGCCTCGCAGCAGGCGACGCTCGATTGGATGGCAGGGTGGCTGGGGCTTGAATCCTCTCAGGGTTTGGAGACTCCGCCAACAGCGTTGTTGCAGGATCCTCGCCTTGAACGAGGGTTGACTCTCTTGCGGCTGGGGCGTTTCGACGATGGGCGCGCGGAGTTGGAATCCCTGCGCGAAGCCTACGCCGAGGATGCCGTGGCACAGTTTCATCTGGCACTGATTTTCAAGGAGGCGCGCCTCTACCGCTCTTCGATCCTGGCGGCCTCTGCCGTCTGGCGGCTTTCACCGGCTCACACCCTTCCGGAGATTCCGCGCTTTCTGGGATGTCTGCTCTACCCGACCTATTTCGAGACATTGGTCGACGCGGAAGCCCAGGAATTTGGCTTCGATCCCCTGGTGCTTTACGCGCTGCTGCGGCAGGAAAGCCTGTTCGAGGGCTTTGCTACCTCGTATGCTGCTGCGCATGGTCTGATGCAGGTGATCCCGTCTACCGGCCAGGAGATTGCCACAGCCCTGAACTGGCCACCTGATTATGCCACAGGTGATCTCTATCGGCCTATGGTCAGTGTGCGCTTTGGCACGTGGTACCTGGCGCAGCAGCGGGATCATTTCGAAGGGGCGCTTTACCC
>JAVEWB010000128.1:0-6708 GCA_034004765.1 Anaerolineae bacterium | reverse complement strand
CCCCATTTCCGGCATGACCACGTCACTGAGCACCAGCGCCACCTGATCCGCTGCGGCCTGAGTGGGTTCTTGCTGGGATAGGATTTGCAGGGCTTCCCGGCCATTGGCCGCCTCCCGCGTGCGATAGTTCAGCAGTTGGAGGCTCTGCACTAACGCCTGGCGCGTGGCAGGGTTGTCCTCGACGATCAGAATCACCTGCCCTTGTCCCGCAAGCAGGTGCTCCATAGGCAACGGAGGTGACTCAGAGGCCGGTGCAATCAGCGCGGGGAGGTAGAGGTAGAAGGTAGTGCCCTTGTCGGGTTCGGTATGGACATCGATGTAGCCCTCGTGCTGGCGAATGATGCCGTAGACCTGGGAGAGCCCCAGCCCGGTGCCTTGCCCCGGGGCCTTGGTGGTGTAGAAGGGCTCGAAGAGGTGCGGGAGTATATTCTCGGGGATGCCGCCACCGGTATCGGTAAGCGTGATCTGGATCCAATCGCCCGGCGTGAGTTCGGGAGGTAGATTCTGGCTGGTCGGGTGTGCGTGCTCGTCGAGGTGGAGATGTTTGAGGCTGATGTGCAGCTCCCCGCCGTTGGGCATGGCATCGCGGGCGTTGGTGGCGAGGTTCATGAAGGCTTGCTGGAGGCGAGTGGGATCGGCGTTGACGATGTAGGTCTCCGGATCACAGAAGAAGTTGAGGCCGATATGTTCGGGAAGGGTGCGTTCGAGGAGCTTGACCTGCTCTTCGAGGAAGGCGCGAAGATCAAGGGGGCTGCGCTCGAGGACGGCACGGCGGCTGAAGTCCAGGATCTGCTGGACGAGGCTGCTGGCGCGCCAGGCCTGCTGATCGATGATTTCGAGGCGCTCCTGGAGCTTGGCAGGGAGATCGGGGGCGCGGAGGGACATTTTGGCGTAGAGGGTGATGACGGCTAAGATGTTGTTGAAGTCGTGGGCAATGCCGGCGGCAAGCTGACCGACGGCGGCGAGGCGCTCCTGCTGTTGGGCACGGTGCTCGATCTCCCGCTGTTGGGTTACGTCCCGGATGACCAGGACCCAATGCTGATTGAGGGTGCTGCTTTCTAGGGGACGGGAGATTACCTCGAAGTGGCAGGTGTTGACAACGGCGGTATGCCAGAGTCCCTGGGGAGGGGAGGTAAGAAAGTCAACCAGAGGGTGGTCTCCCAGATGGGTGAGTGTATCTCCGACGCGGCTGTTGGCCAGGGTGAGCAGGTATTCCTCACCTAAGGGGTTAGCCAACGTGATGCACTTCCTGGAGTCCAGGAGCAGCACCCCTTCGGGGACGGTGTTCATGAGTTGTTGGACTTGATTAGCCTGCTCCTTGAGTTGAACCAACAGCTCTTCCCGCTCTTGTTCCGCGCGTTTGCGTTGGATAATTTGCCATAAGCCGGCGGATAGGAGTTGTAATTGTTGGACATCGGTCTCAGTGTAGCACGTAGGCTTGTTTCCTACGCCTACCACCATGACAATGTGATTCCCTTCGAAGACCGGGATATTCATGTGCCGTATGACTTCAACATGACCTTCCGGGTAACCACGCTTGGAAGGATTGGGGGCCTGATAATCATTGGTGATGATGGGGCGGCGCTGCCGCACCGCTTCACCCCACAATCCTGCAGTTTCCAGGGGGTATTCAATTGGCTTCTCTAAAACACGGCATTCCTCAAGTGCCGATTCCGACCATGCGTGCATGGTCATAACTGTTTCATCTGGATTGACAAAGGCCATATAGCCTATAGGGCTTTCGGTGATGCGCGTGAAATCCTCCAGTGCCGTGGACATGATTTCACCGATGGAAGCCTCGGTCATTTGGTTCAGTTGGAGCAGCACTTCTCGGCGGACTTGATCCAGGTAGAGAGCTTCCTCAGAGCGCTTGCGTTCGGTGATGTCGCTGATAACACCATAAATGATGCTCTCACCACTGTCCAGGTTCTGCACCCGGGCGCTGTCCCGCACCCAGAGCAATTCGCCGTCCGCACGTACTATGCGATACTCTAATTCGCAAGCTTCCCCTCTTTTGAGGCGCTCACTTTTGTTAGCGGTGATGATTTTGTCATTAAGGTGGATAAGCGTGGACTGCCAGAAATTCCAGTCGGCCATCATTTTTCCTATGGGATATCCGGTCAGGGCTTCGATATGTGGGGAGAGATAGAGGTTGATCATTTCTCCGTTTTGAGTAATACGTGTCACGTAAATATGATCGCTGATGGAGAAGATGATCTGGCGGAATCGTTCCTCATTTTGACGTAATGCCTCTTCGGCACGCTGCCGCTCGATGACATGCTGCCACTCGCGCAGTGCGCGCTTGGCGGTGTGGCGCATGCCTGAAAAGGCTGCCGGCGACTTGACGACATAATCCAGAACCCCGGCTTTCATGAGTTCTACGGCTGCCTGCTCGCTCCCTTGCGCTGTCATTACTATGACTGGGAAGGCCCCGTGTGCCCATTCCAGAATTTCATCTCCACGTCCATCGGGAAGAACGTAGTCTGTGATGACCAGGTGCGGCGTGTGTTCGGCAAGGAATTGCCTGGCCTGGGTCAGATTGGTCAGGGTTGTGAGTTCGTAGTCTGTGGCTTCTTCCTCAAAGGCGCGATTGATTAATTCCGCATGTGCCGGGTCGTCCTCAATGAGAAGAATACGGGCAGTGTCCACACTCATGCAGTCGTCTCCTTATGCTGTTACCAGGGCCGCTTGTTCCAGGCCAGCCAGTAGTATCCCACATCTTTCATTAACTTTGTGAAGGCCTGAAAATCAACCGGCTTGGCTATGTAACTATTGGCATAATTGGCATAAGCGCGTGCCATATCCTGTTCGGCTTCTGAAGTGGTGAGGATGACGACCGGGATAATTTTCAGATCAGGGTCTTCTTTGATCTTTTTAAGGACTTCCAGCCCATCGATCTTTGGAAGCCGCAGATCCAGCAGGATCAGATGGGGACGCGGATAAAGCACGCGGTCTGTGTAGGTACCCTCTCCGTGCAGGTAATCCAGGGCCGCTTCCCCGTCTTCCACATGGTGCAGGCAGTTGACGACTTTGAAGTCCTCCAGGTTCCGTTTGATCAGCTCCGCGTGATCGGGATTATCTTCTACCAGCAGGATAATGAGTGGTTCCCCGTTCATGGTTCTATTTCCCCCTTCTGATGGATTCATTGGGCTGGCGGTAAAGTGAAGCAGAATGTGGCCCCCTGCCCTTTTCCTTCTGATTCGACCCAGATTTTGCCTCCATGTGTTTCGATGATCCGTTTGACCAGAGCCAGGCCGATGCCTGTTCCTTCGGCTTTGGGATCCAATTTTTCAAAGAGCCCGAAGATCGTTTGGTGATACCGTGGCTCAATGCCTATGCCGTTGTCACGCACAAAGAACACAGGAGCTTCGTCTTCATCTCGGACTCCGATCTCGATGCGAGGCTGAGGCTGCTCCCCCATGTATTTAATCGCATTTTCTATCAGATTCTGCATAACTTCAAGCATCCGTTGTTTGTCACCGTAGATCGTTGGCAGGTCGGGTTGAACCTGTACCTCCACGCCGCGCTGTGCAATGGGCCCTGCAAGCAGGCTCAATACCTCGCGCATCAGTGCATCCATGGAGATCGTCGAAGGTGGATTCACGACACGTCCAATGCGGGAAAGTTCCAGGAGACCGCTGAGCAGAATATCCATTTTGTCGGCTGCATTGATGATGCGTTGAAGATCGCTTTTTATTCGGTCCTCTCTCCCTGTTGCCATATCCTGCTCCAGGGCTCCGGAAAACCCCTTGATCGTGATGAGCGGGCTTCTGAGATCGTGGGAGACGGTGTAGGTAAAGCGCTCCATCTCCGCATTCCGTGCCTCCAATTCCTGCTGCCGCAGCTTGCTCTCCGTGATGTCTTCGAATACCGTTGCAAACTGACCCTGTTTAGGAGAAATGATGGAAATACGGAAATGTTTCCCTAACGGGAGGAAATAAGTCTCGAGGAGAAGCGGTTCTCCGGTAAGGGCCACCTTTGAGAAGGTTTCGAAATAAGGAGGGAGATCGCTTCCATAAATCTCCCGGCTTTGCTTTCCCAAGACTGTTTCGACCGGGATGCCGGTATGTGTTGTATAGGCAGGATTGGCATCGAAAATCTGATAATCTACAGCCTTTCCCTCTTCGTCGTAAATGAGTTCATGGAGAGCCACGCCTTCCGTCATGGCTTCGAATAAGGTGCGGAATCGGACTTCGCTTTCCTTGAGTGTCTCTTCGATTTGCTTGCGGTCGGTGATATTTATGATGTACCCGTCGTAATGGGTGGCCCTGCCGCGCTCATTGCGAATAATGGCGGTGAAGTCATAGACCCAGATGACTTCACCGTCGGCTCGCACCATCCGGTACTCTTGTTCGAAGGACGTGCGGCCTTCTTCGGTATGTGTCTTTACTTCTTCGGCCACGCGTGTCAGGTCATCCGGGTGAATGAGCACAGGATACGGCACAGCGCCGCTGAGCAGGTCCTCCGCCGGGTAGCCGATGAATGACTTCAGGTTCGGCGATGCATATTCCACCGGCCACCCTTCGGCGTTGACCCATTTGAATACTGCAACTGGCCCACCTACAAAAAGCTCTCGCTCCCGCTGTAACCCCGCTTCTACCTGTTTACGCGCTGTAATATCCTCGAATGTCCCCTCCAGGAAAAGCAGATTGCCTTTTTCGTCATGAATCAGACTGCCACTGATCGCAACATCTACCAGCGTCCCATCCGGCCGCCGATACTGCGTCTCAAACCCTGAGACCGGCCCCTGCTGCGCCAGATTCCACAGCCTGACGCGATCCTGCGGATCAGCATAACAGTGACTTAGCCCCACGACGTTGACGGCCTCGACAGAGTCAAAGCCCATAATTCTCAACATTGCGGGGTTGCATTCCAATAGCTGCCCCTCAGGTGTCGACCGGTACATCCCCACCAGTGACCGACTGATGATCTGCCGGAATTTCTCTTCCGACTCCTGCAACTGCTTCTCGGCCCGTTTACGCTCCGTGATATCACGATCGGCACCCCGGTATCCTAAAAGATTGCCCTTTTCATCAAAGAATGGGGTGCCATTGGTCTCAAATATAACAAGGTGACCATCTTTGTGAACATTCGTGTTTTCCAAAGCCCGGACAGGCAGTCGCTCAGCCATCAACTGTCCAAGGGCTGGAACAACCCGCTTTACTTCTTCGGGGGGCATCAAATCAAAGGGTGTCTTTCCTAACAGTTCTTGAGGATCGTACCCTAATAGCTCTTTGACCTTGGGGCTCACATAGGTATAAGCGCCCTGTACATTCACCTCCCAAACCCAGTCACTTAGGTTTTCTACAAGCCCCTGGAAACGCTCCTGGCTCGTTCTGAGGGCGAGTTCGACCTTCTTGCGCTCCGTAATATCGCGCGCGGCAGCGTAAATGCGATCTCCATAGGGGACAGAGCGCCACTCGATCCACCGATAGGAACCGTCTCTGCAGCGATAGCGGTTTGTGAAGTTCAAGATCTCTTTTTGGCTGGTTAGATGTGAAGCGGCCTCGGCTGTTTCTGCAACATCATCGGGGTGGACAAAATCGAGAAACTTATGGCCTTGAAGCTCCTCCAATGAATAGCCTAACGTGTTTTCCCATTCTTTATTCAGCCGCCTGAAGTATCCGTTTGTATCGGCAATGCAGAGCAGATCTATCGCGCTGGAGAAGAATCGGTCCAGTTCTGCTGTTTTTTCTTGGAGTGCATGAGCGTACGTTTGAGCTTCCTCAGCAAGAGCGTGCGATTGACACAGAGCTCGCTCATACTGCGTGCTCAAGAACCAGACTAACGCGGCGATGGCGATCATGGTGGCTGAAGCGATGGTGATGCGATTGGCAAAAGCGGTTTCCGCGGAGCGTAATGGAGTCAGATACCCCTGTGCGTGGGCTACTCCAATTCCCAAATACGCAATCAGGCACAGTGCCAGCGCTCCCCATTGGAGACGGTGACCCTGCAGGACAGCAACTAAAATGATGGTCAAGGCGTACATCAGCATCGCAGGGGCATCCACACCACCGATATAATTTCCGTATGCCGCTGCCAGGAACATGAAGGCGGGGGGGATATAGCCACTGACGCGCCAATGCCCCTGACTGGCCAGCCACCAACCGCCGCTGAAGAAGAGGCTCATCAGCACCAGGATTCCGAGCGTGTCGGCAGGAATCACCTGAGCTATCCAGCCGATGAGCCCAATGAGTGCAAAGCTGATACTGACCGCGCTTATGACGATGAGAGCGACTTTGGTCATGTACTCCCGCCTCGCAATATCCGGATCGGGGTCGTGCGGAGCTGTCATTTCGTGCCACAGGTTATGCTGATTCGCCATAATTTTCCTCCCTGGTAGGGCTCGGTAGCAGGTGCTCCCTTCCCCTGAGTGCTTGAGCAATAGCCTGGGCCAGACCGTCGATGTCCGGCGGCTTGAGGAGCCAGCCGCTCAAGCCCTGGGCTTCCAGGGACTCCAACTCCTTTCCCATCGGGTGTCCGGTCAGCAGAATGACCTTCATCCCCAAGCCACGCTCTTTGAGTGTCTGGAACAGCGCCAGCCCTCCCATTTCCGGCATGACCACGTCACTGAGCACCAGCGCCACACGATCTTCCATTGCTTGGGCAGCGTCTTGCTGATCCAGTAGCTGCAGGGCCTCCCGGCCATTGGCCGCCTCCCGCGTGCGATAGTTCAGCAGTTGGAGGGTTTGCACCAACGCCTGACGC
>JAVEWB010000127.1:0-6736 GCA_034004765.1 Anaerolineae bacterium | reverse complement strand
GAGGTGTTTCGTCGTCAGAGATGGCGTCGGGGCGGCCAGCGCTAAGGTGACGGTTCCTGCAGCAACAAAGAGCGCGGCCAGGCCCATGAGCAGCACCAGCCGCCTGTCCGTGGACATCCCCGCGACGCGCGCTCTTTTACGGAAAGGCTGCGTGCTCATAGCGCCAGCCTTCTTGGGGGAGGCGGAGTGTCGACATAGGGATACAGCGCCGCGAAGGCGTCGGAGAAATCTACGGCCAGGCGCTCCGCGTCTCCGCACCCCTGCGTTGAAGTTCCCATCATAAGGAGCGGCACCTTACAGGTACGGCTCGACGATCACCCGCAGCGCTTCGCGCGTCTCCTGTGGAATGTGATCGTGAGCGGTGATGATGGCAGTTTCCAGTGCCTTGCAGCAGGTGCAGGTACGTTTTTCGACGGCCAGCTGCCCCACCAGCAGCCGGATCGCCTTCTGCGCGGTCTCGACGTTGGCGTTGAGCCGCTGGATGACCATCTCCACGGTGACCGTTTCCTCATCCGCGTGCCAGACGTCATAGTCGGTGACGTGCGCCATCGTGGCATAGCACATCCCTGCCTCACGCGCCAGGAAGGCCTCCGGGCAGGCCGTCATGCCGATGATATCCATTCCCCAGGCGCGGAAGGTGCGGCTTTCGCCCTTGGTGCTGAAGCGCGGCCCTTCGATGGTGATGAGCGTGCCGCCGCGATGCACGGTTCCGCCGGCCTGCTCCGCTGCATCGGTGAGGCTGGCCGAAAGCTCCGGACAGAAGGGATCGGCGGTGGAGATGTGCGCGACCACTCCATCCCCGAAGAAGGTGCGCGGGCGATCCTTCGTGAAATCGAAAAGCTGATCGGGGATGACGATGTGCTCCGGTGCCAATGACTCCTTCAAGGAGCCGCAGGCGGAGACGCTGATGATCTGCTGCACCCCCAGGCTCTTGAGCGCGTAGATGTTGGCGCGGTAGGGAACCCGGCTGGGCATGTGGATGTGGCCGCGCCCGTGGCGGGGCAGAAAGACCACGGGGACGCCGTCGAGTTCGCCGGCGATCAGTGCGTCGCTCGGATCACCAAAGGGCGTGTCGATCCGCAGTTCGCGTATCTTTTCCAGCCCTGGCATCTGATAAAGTCCGGAACCGCCGATGACGCCGATATGGATAGGTTTTTCTGTCATCTTAAAAGCCTCCTCGTTTTTTTCCCTAATTCTTAATTCCTTACTCCTCATTCCTGACTCTTTTTTTCTTCATCCTCTCCCACAACGAAGGTGAGGGTTTTATGGCAGTGGCTGCAACCCACATAGGGATTGGCGACATGACCATGGATCTGCGAGCAGGTCGCGGTGATGACCATCCGCGGGCCTTCCCAGAACCGCAGCGGGCGCTGTTGGATCTGCGCGTGGAGCTTCATGTTCGGACAGCTATTGGCACGACAGATCTCCGGCACCGGGCAGGTTGCGCAGAGCTTCGAGGTCCACTTCTGGATGTCAGTGTCCTCCGTCAGCAGCCGACACTGATCCTCCCCGACCCGCCAGCGATAGATATCGGCAAAGTAATAGGGGCATTCGCGCCCGTCAGGTGTGCGCATGAGCTACTCCCCGGCAGAATTTCGGCATCACGCGATCTGGAAATAGCCCTGGATCTGCTGGCGATTCACGTAGACCAGGGGCGCCTGGGACGGCAGGCGCAGCGGTCCTTCGGCCAGGAAGTGGATCGAGGCATCGCCCAAGGGCACGAAGATGCCTTTCCAGAAGTCCAGGAAGTTGGAGGCTTTAGCCTCACTCAGGATAGGGATCTCACCCTGAACGACGAAGAGCGGAAAATAGAGCATCACCCTTTCCGTTCGGGGGGGCTTGCGGTAAAGATCCAGGCTCTCCTGCTCGGTGAAGATGAGAAACTGCACTTTTTCTCGATTGATAAACAGTTGTGGCGTTTGGCTCGAGGGTAGGCCGGTGTAGCTCCACGGGGCGACGTAGGCGTCGTTCACTTCGAGAACATCTATGCCATCCCGGTTGATGAAGTCGTGCGGCCCCCCCATGCTTTGCAAGGCTCCTTTGGCACAAAAAAGGTCATTGATGATCTGCGTCTGGTGTTTCTGAATGGGCGAGGAGATGTCTCCTCTGCCGCCGTCTAAAGGTCCCATGATCGAATCCTCCTTAAAGGTAAGTACCTCTGATTTCTAATCACCCCTGTCGGTTTGGAAAACCTTTCAGGGTTTCGACTCTGCCATCTTTTGCAGTGCTGCTTCATCGAGCATCGGGATGGCCAGTTGCTGTGCTTTGTTGAACTTCGTGCCACCGGGATCGTTTCCCACAATCACGTAGCTGGTTTTCTGGCTCACGGTATCGGTGACTTTGCCGCCTAGGGCTGTGATCCACGCTTTGACGTCTTCACGTGGTTGGGAGAGTGTCCCGGTGATGACAAAGGTCAGCCCGGTGAAGGGCCCTTCTGCCGGTGCACCCTGTGACTGTTTGGCTTCCAGCCGCACACCGGCGCGGCGGAGCTTCTCGACCATTTCTGCGTTGTGCGGATGGGCAAACCAGGTACGGATGCTCCCCGCTGTAATGGGGCCGATGTTTTCGATTCCTGCCAATGTCTCCTCCGAGGCTTCCGCGAGCGCGGCGAGGGAGCGGAAATGGACCGTCAGCATGTCGGCGACGGTGATGCCGACGCCTTGAATGCCTAACGCGGCCAGAATGCGCGCCAGCGGACGCTCCTTGGATGCGGCAATCGATTGCAGCAGGTTGTCGGCTTTTTTGTCGGCGAAGCCCTCCAGCGTGAGCAGCGATGGCTTGTCGAGGGCATAGAGATCCGCCGGATCTTCGATCAGTCCGCGTTCCACCAGTTGTAGGGCGGTCCGTTCTCCTAATCCCTCGATGTCCAGCATGTGGGAGAAGTAGATGAGCCGCTGCACCCGTTGGGCCGGACACGCGGCGTTGATGCACAGATAGGCGACCTGACCTTCCGCGTGCGTGATGGCCTCGCCGCAGGAAGGACAGTATTCAGGCGGGGTGATGGGGCGTTCGTCGCCATCTCGCAGGTCAAGGATCGGTCCGACGACGTAGGGGATGACGTCCCCCGCGCGGTGGACGAGCACGCGATCCCCGATGCGGATGTCGCGTTCCTGCACGAAGTCAAAGTTGTGCAGCGAGGCCCGGCTGACGGTGACGCCGGCAATGGGGACCGGTGTCAGCAGCGCCGTTGGGGTGATGACCCCTGTCCGTCCTACGGAGAACTCCACATCCAGCAGGTCGGTGGTGGCCTCTTGCGGCGGGAATTTGTAGGCGACCGCCCCTCGCGGTCTTCCACCAATAGCTCCCAGCGCTTCCTGTGTGGCCAGGGCGTCGATCTTGATGACCAACCCATCGGCCTCATACGGGAGCCTGTTGCGTTTTTCGTTCATGGCCTGGCAGTAGTCCGCGACTGCGTCCAGGCTGTCGAAACAGCGGATGACATCTTCGGCAATGGGGAATCCCAGAGCCTTCAGGTAGGTCAGTGTCTCCCACTGGCTCTCCGGGACCGGTCCATCCGCCGCAATGATCTGATAGGCGTAGAGATGCAGGGGGCGCTGCGCCGTGATGCGCGGGTCTAACTGGCGCATGGACCCTGCTGCAGCGTTGCGTGGGTTGGCGAAGGGGGACTCCCCCGCCTCGAGAAGCCGGGTGTTGAGAACGTCGAAGTCGTGCAGGAGGATCAACGCTTCCCCGCGGATGACCATGTTTGGAGGAGGCGGGGGGCCGTCGGGATCGGACGGGATGCGCAGCGGCAGCGTTTTGACCGTGCGCAGGTTGGCGGTGATCTCTTCCCCGATCTGTCCGTCTCCGCGCGTGGCCCCCAGTGTGAGCAGGCCCTCCTGGTAGTGCAGGACAACGGTCAAGCCGTCGAACTTGGGCTCCACGACGTAGCGCAGAGGGGCAGTGCTTTCGGGCAGCAGTCGGGCGATGCGGGTGTGCCAGGCGAAGAGCTCTTCGCGGCTGGTGGCTTTGTCCAGGCTGAGAATCGGTGCGGGATGGGTAACTTTTGTGAAGCCGGCGGCAGACTCTCCGCCCACGCGCTGGGTGGGGGAGTCCGGGGTGATCAGTTCAGGTGCTTTGCGCTCGATCGCGCGGAGTTCATCCATGAGCGCATCGTATTCGCCGTCGCCGATGACAGGACTGTCCAGGACGTAATAGCGATAGTTGTGGTAGTTGATCGCCTCGCGAAGCTTCTGGGCTTGTATTTGCGCGTGCTTCAGGTCCATCCGACTCTCCATTACCCGATTTAGTCCGGCAGCAGATAATTTGCTGCTGCCCATCCTTCCCGTTCGGGGGCCGTTTCGTCTTTCAAGAGCCACCAGGTCAGGTCGTCATTCTCCGCTGGGCCGCCGGCGATGATGAAGCTCTCTCCCTCGGTGGCAATATCGACCCGCTCTTCGGCAAGGCCGGGCCCGGACCTCAGATTCAAGCCGATAGCGCCGGTGCCATTGACTTTGACCCGCATGCCGACCATCAGCCCTTCGTCCGACCCTGTCTCTGCCTGAGTCGGCAGCGGCGTCGGTGTCGGCAGTGGGGTGGGCGTTGCAGTCCAAAGCTCCGCAGTGGGAAAGGGCGCATCGGGCAACGGACCCTGTCGGGTGAGCAGCCACCCGGCAGCAACAAACAAGGTGCCTATTCCCCCGATCAACAGGATCAGGCAGCCCCAGTGTTTCAAGGTTAACCGCGAATCTTGCACGTTAGCCACATTCTTCATTATACGCTTGCTGTGGGGACATGCAAACAGTAATCAGAAAAGTCGTTGCTGAAGCTGAGAAGTGAGGTATACTGGCTTCCGTTACCACACCGTGTGGAGGAAAGCAAGGGTGCTGTATGCGTATTCGGATCACAGAAGAAAGTCATAGCCTGGTAGCCTGGGAGGAGCACACACCGCTGCTCTCTATTTGGGCCGGGCTGCTGATTGCCTTTATCCTCTCCCTGGCCATTGTTGCTCCCAGCACACATCCATGGCGTTGGGGCGTTATCATTGGAAGCATGCTTTTCTGCCTGGGGCTGAGTGTTTTTCTGGGAGGGGCGGCTCCGTTCCAGGCTTCTGCCCGGGTGGAACGTACCTCGGAGGGCGGACTGGTGCGCCGCGAGGAGCGCTGGGCCTTGAAGGGGGAGCAGGTTACCTGGGAGTCTCCGTTAGAGGCCATGGCCAGTTTTTGGATCGAGGTAAGAGGATTTGAGGAAACCGGGCACCGTGTGGTTACCCTGTCCCGCCTATGGGCCCGGCCTGTGGAGGGTGCAGAGAGCATCCTGCTGACGGGATGGGCCCCGGTCGCATCGGTTCAGGCTCTGGCGACGTCGGTATCGCAGGCCGCTCGCCTCCCGCTGGAGAATGAAGCCGCGGGCGATATGGTATAATCGCCAGGAGGCGGTACTTGACCCACGCAAAGCTCTATCGTCTGGATGGGATTGTGTTGGGGCGGCGGGATCAGGGTGAAGCTGATCGGGTAATCCTGCTGCTCACTCCGACGGGGCGTGTCGATCTGCTGGCCCGCGGCATCCGCAAGCTGCGTTCGCGCAAAGCGGGGCATCTGGAACTCTTTTGCCGGACGACGCTGTTGGTTTCCAGTGTCAAGGATTCCTGGGACATCATCAGCCAGGCCGAGGCGCTGGCCGTGCATGCGGGGCTGCGCGATGACTTCCTGAGGGGCACGTATGCGCGTTATGTGGCGGAGCTGGTGCTCCGCTTTTTCGAAGGGGAGACTGAAGAAGAGCTCTACACGCTGGTGGATGTCGTCTTCGATCTTTTAGAAGAGGGCTCCGATCCGGAGCGGGTGGTTCGCTGGTATGAGCAGCGGCTTTTGAACCTGGCCGGATTCCGCCCAGAGTGGGATCGCTGCGTGGGAGAGCGCGAGGGGCGGCGGTGTAACCTCCCCCTGCATCCGCGTCCGGAGGACTCTCAGCCCTATGGTGTCGATCCGGAGCGGGGCGGGGCGCTCTGCCCCGATTGCCTTCTTGCCCTGCAGGAGACCGAGGCCTTGGGACGGCTCTCACCCAGTGCCCTCTCGTGGCTGCAGGCTTTTCAACGGCGTGGGTATGAGGAGATAGCCGAGCGTGTGTTCCCGGAGCGGACGGCGTCGGAGCTGCGGCGGGTGATGGAGCATTACATCTCGTATCATCTGGATCGCCGCCCGTCTGCCTTGCGGATGATGCGGTCCGCTAAGAACGGGAACGGCGCTTAGGGTGTGCAACGAAAAAGACTTTTAGATGAGGTGGACAATGCTGACGTTTCAGGAAATTATCTTGCGTTTGCAAAAGTACTGGGAAGAGCAGGGGACGCTGATCTGGCAGCCCTACAGTGAAAAAGTGGGGGCCGGCACGATGAATCCGGCCACGATTCTGCGTGTTTTGGGTCCGGAATCGTGGAATGTGGGCTATGCGGAACCCTCTTTCCGGCCTGATGATGGACGGTATGGGGATAACCCTAACCGTATGCAGATGCACACGCAGTTTCAGGTCATCCTCAAGCCCGATCCCGGCGATCCACAGGAGCGCTACCTCTCCAGTTTGGAGGCCTTGGGCATTCGCCGTGAGGAGCACGACATCCGTTTTGTAGAGGATAACTGGGAGAGCCCGGCGCTGGGTGCCTGGGGGTTGGGCTGGGAGGTCTGGCTCGACGGCATGGAGATTACGCAGTTTACGTATTTCCAGCAGGCAGGGGGTGTCGATCTGGAGATCCCGGCGGTGGAGATCACCTACGGGCTGGAGCGCATCGCCATGTACCTGCAGG
>JAVEWB010000126.1:0-6746 GCA_034004765.1 Anaerolineae bacterium | reverse complement strand
ACCTTCGCGGCGCTGTATCCTTGTGTCGATACCCCGCCTTCCCCAAGGGGGCTGGCGCTATGAGCACGCAGCCTTTCCGTAAAGGAGCGCGTGTCGCGGGGATGTCCACGGACAGGCGGCTGGTGCTGCTCATGGGCCTGGCCGCGCTCTTTGTTGCTGCAGGAACCGTCACCTTAGCGCTGGCCGCCCCGACGCCATCTCTGACGACGAAACACCTCCTGGCACTGTTCGGCGGGTGGGTGCTGAGTTGGGGCTGCGGAACCGCACTCCTGCGGAAGCGCCTGCCGCAAGGCGACCTCCTGCTTCTGCCGCCGGTCGCCCTGCTGACCGGTTGGGGGCTGCTGATCTTAGCCCGGCTGGCCCCCGGTTTTCTGCTGCGGCAGGTGATCTGGCTGCCGATCGGAGTGGCCGCCCTGTGCCTGATTGCGCTGCTCCCCACCCTGCCGCGCGTCCTACGGCGCTACCGCTATACGCTGCTTATCGGCGGGATGCTGCTTCTTTCCGCAACGCTGGTCTTCGGCGTCAACCCCTCCGGGGCGGGTGCACGTCTGTGGCTGGGCTTACCCATAGGCAGTGGGCTCTACTATCAGCCCTCCGAATTGCTGAAGCTGCTGCTGGTCATCTACCTGGCCGCCTACCTGGCCGATCGCCGCGGCCTGACGCAGGACACCGATACGCTGACACCACCCAGCAAAGCCGCATCCCGCATCTGGCCTACCGTCCTGGGACCAATGCTGCTGATGGTCGGATTGGCACTGATTCTGGTCGCCTGGCAGGAGGATCTGGGGGCGGCGCTCCTCTTCTACCTGACCTTTCTGGCTATGCTCTACCTGGCCTGGGGGCGGGCCTACCACATTGCGGGGGGGCTGCTCCTCTTCGTCCCGGTCATGGTTGCGGGGGGCATGCTCTCCAGCCGGGTGGCGCTGCGGATCAGCATCTGGCTGGATCCCTGGGCGCCGGAGCAGGCCGATCGCGCCTTCCAGGTCTTGCAGTCGCTTTTTGCAATGGCGGCCGGCGGCGTCTTTGGTGAGGGCCTGGGACTGGGGCGGCCCACGCTGATCCCGGCCGTGCACACCGACTTCGTCTACGCCGCGGTGGTCGATGAGTTCGGGGCGGCCGGTGCAATCGCTTTGCTGGCACTGCTGGGACTTTTAGTGCAGCGCGGGCTGCGGCTGGCCCAACGCTGCAAATCGCCCTTCGAATCTCTCCTGGCAGGGGGCATCGCGGCCCTCATCGGCATTCAAACCTGGGTCATCGTCGCCGGGAACGCCAAACTCATGCCGCTCACCGGCGTAACCCTGCCCTTTCTAAGCTACGGCGGCTCCTCATTGGTGACCATGATGGCAACGGTGGGCCTGCTGCTCAACCTCTCCGCGCCTCATCCCCTGCCGCTGGCCATCACCCTGCCCAACGAAGTCGCGCTGCCCTCGTTGAAACGCACCGTCAGCCGGCTCGGCCTGGCACTGCTGCTGCTCTTGGGCATTGCCGCCGCCGGCACCGGCAGTTGGACGATCTTGCAGGTGGAGACGCTGCGCAGCTACCCCACCAACTCCCATCGTATTCTCTCGGAACTGCGCATCCAACGCGGCCGCATCGTGGACCGCCGCAACACCGTCCTGGCCGACATCACCATCGATGAGGCAGGCTTCGTCGAACGCACCTATCCGGTGCCCGCGGCTGCTCCCGTCATCGGCTACGCCACCCTACAATACGGCACCGACGGCATCGAAGCAACCTGCGACGCGGCACTGCGCGGAGAGGCCGCTCGCACACCCTGGCAGGCCGATTGGGATCGCCTGCTGCACCGCGACCCCATCGGCCAGGAAGTCCGCCTCACCATCGACGCACGCTTGCAGCAGGAAGCCATCGATCTGCTGGCGGAGTATCAGGGGGCACTGGTGCTGGTCGATGCCCACACCGGTGAGATCTTAACGCTGGCCTCCTCGCCCTCCTACGATCCGACCACGGTCGCCGAGACGTGGGCTACGCTGCGCGATGATCCCGCCGCGCCGCTGCTCAATCGCGCCGCGCAGGGGCTGGCGCAGCCGGGCGCAGCTTTGGAGACCGTGCTCCTGAGCACGGTAATCGAGGGACAGCGCGCCCCCTCCCAGCCGCTGGATGCCCGGATTGCGGTCAACGGCCAGACGATTACCTGCCGCATCACTCCCGACGCGGAGGACTGGCAGGCCGCCCTTAGCTCAGCCTGTCCGGCGCCCTTTGCGACCGTCGGCAAGACGTTAGGGCCCGAAAAGCTCGATACGCTCTTCACCGCCTGGGGGCTGACTCGCGCGCCGCACCTGGAAATCCCCGCCGTCGCCGCGCCCTGGGACGCGACTGCGAGCGATCCGGGGCAGGAGGCAATCGGGCAAGGGCAGCTTCTGGTCACACCGCTGCAGATGGTGGGAGTGGCGGCAACGTTGGGCAACCGCGGCGAGCGCCCACCGCTGCATTTGTTAGCCGAAGCACAGCCCGGTTGCACCGTCGATCCGGCTGCCGAATCCGTGCCCGTGATCGACGCCAACCTGGCCGCGAGCCTGCGGGCGCTCTGGCCGCACTGGGGCGGCAGCATCGGCCACCTGAGCACGGCGCTGGCCGGGCCCGACCGCACGCTGGCCTGGTTCCTGGGGCTGAACTCCGACAGCGTCCCACGGTACGCGGTGGTGGTGCTGCTGGAGAACCCGGAGCAGCCGGAGGATGCGGCGGTCATCGGGACACGGCTGTTGCAGCAGGCCGTGGAGCCATAACCACAGATTACGCGGATTCCGCAGATGGCGCAAATTGCTAAGTCCGTGGATCCATCTAATCCCAAAACCTATTGTACGTGCGGATAGCGTAACGGGCAGACATAAACTGTGCGGCTGGTCAGGCCGGTAGAAGTACTCGTAGTTTCCTTGACGAACTCCCCTTCGAAGGTATAATGGCAACCGCTATGAGAGCAAAAACAGGCTGCGCTTTGCCCTTATCCTGCTGCATCGTCCAGAAACGCCCGGTGTCGTAAATCCGGGGATAGCGCACCTGTGTAAAGTGATTAAGGAGAAAGAATATGTTAGACGCCAATGAACTTCGTAAAGGAACCACGTTTATCCTGGATGGAGAACTCTACCAGGTCTTGGAATACCAGCATTACAAACCTGGGCGGGGAAATGCCATCATCCGCACCAAAATTCGCAACCTGCACAGCGGCTCGATCATCCCGCGGAACTTTCTCTCCGGTGACCACTTCGAGGAAGCCCCGGTCGAACGTCGCAGCATGCAGTACCTCTACGAAGACGGCGAGTTCTTCTACTTCATGGATACCGAGACCTACGACCAAATCCACGTAGACGCGAAAATGATGGAAGACAAGAAGGGGTTCATCAAAGAAGGCGCAGAAATCGTCATCACCCTGCTTGAGAACGAAGCCCTGGATGTAGAACTGCCCAGTGCCGTCGAGCTCAAAGTCATGGAATCCGAAGTAGCCGTCGCCGGGGACACCGCCACAGGTGCAAGCAAAACAGTCACCTGTGAGACCGGTTTGCAGGTTCAGGTCCCCCTCTTCATCAACGTCGGCGATGTGATCCGGGTTGATACCAGCACCGGCAAATACAACACGCGCGTATAGACGTCTTACCGCAGCTTGTTCACCAATATCTTTTAAATTTCAGACGTATGGGTGAGAATCTCACCCATACGTCTTTCTATTCCTATGATAAAATATTCATAGGGCTGAGCTGAAATTCCCTAAATCGGCACGCGAGAAAGGGGCTCTGGTATGAGAAAACCGAACCTGCGTCAAATAGTTATTGTCCTGGCACTCCTGGCCATGCTTACCGTCAACGGGTTGGCCAATGCACTCCCATTCAATGGGAAAACGACCGGCGACGTCTCCGACCGCTTTGAAGTCTACTTCGTACCAGCAGGATATGTGTTTTCCATCTGGGGAGTGATCTATCTGGCGCTGATTCTCTTTGCCATCTATCAAGCCCTCCCAGGACAGCGAGATAACCCGCGTCTCGAACAGATGGGCTATCTTTTTGCGTTGAGCTGTCTGGCCAATATTGGCTGGCTTTTCCTCTGGCACTACGAGCGCTTCATCTGGACGTTAGTCGCCATGGGATCACTTCTACTCTTACTGATTGCCCTCTACCTGCGGCTGGACATTGGGCACAGCCGCCCTTCCACAACCGAGAGGTGGCTCGTCCAGATCCCCTTCAGCCTCTATCTGGGATGGATCACGGTCGCCACCATTGCCAACGTAACCTCGGTGCTGGATTATCTGAACTGGGATGGTTGGGGGATCAGTCCGGAAGCCTGGACCGTGATCATGCTGGGTGCCGCGACGGGCATTGGTGCAGCCGTAGGCTTTACCCGACACGACACAGCCTACCTGCTGGTCCTCATCTGGGCGTTTGTAGGAATCGGGGTCAAACATGCCGGCGTTCCCATCGTCGCCACCGCCGCATGGATCGCGGCAGCGTTGGTAGCCCTCATGCTGATCGCCAATGTCGTGCAGCAAAGAAGATCCCGGCCCGCCATGTCATTCGGGTAGGCCCACCCAAGTATAAAACGCTGCAATCGCAGAAGCCGTAAACGGCAGGAAACCGCCCATCAAAAGACACAAGGAGCGCACAATGACCGAAGACACAAAGAAAACCGCCTTGTTAGTCATCGACGTACAGCAGGGACTCTTCGGCAAATCCACCCCTATCTATCAGGCGGAGACGCTGCTGAAGAACATTACCATGCTCGTCGAACGCGCGCACCGGGCGGACGTCCCCGTCGTCTACGTCCAGCACGCCGACAAGACGCTGCCCGAAGGCTCCGAAGTCTGGCAGATACACCCTCAACTCCAGCCGCAGCCGCAGGACCTGCACATCCACAAACACCACGGCAATGCCTTCGAGGATACGCCGCTTGGGGAAGAGCTGCAGAAAAGGGGCGTGATCCGCGTCGTGGTCACTGGTCTGGTCACTCACGGCTGCGTCAGGGCCACGAGCCTGGGCGCGAAGGAGGCCGGGTACGAGGTGATCCTGGCTGGCGATGCTCACAGCAGCTACCATAAAAAGGCCGCAGAGGTCATCGCTGAGTGGAACCAGAAGCTGGCGACGCAGGGGATAGAGGTGCGAACGACAGAAGAGATCAGCTTCTAACGTTGAAGCAAAAGATTGAGGCCACGGCTGCGCCGTGGCCTCAATCTTTTGCAAGAAACCATTCACACTTCGACTTGCTCAAATGCTCGATCCGTGGGACAATGTCTGCAAGAGGGGAAGCCATCACGATGATCGATATGAAACAGTACGCAGGCCGGTGGATCGCTCGCAACGGCAGCGGCGAGGTCACAGGCACAGGCAAAAGCTGCATGGAAGCCCGCAGTGCAAGCGGTGCCGGCACGCTCGCGCAGCTCGTCTGGGTCTCCCCCCACCCGCCGCATCTGGCACTGCCCGAATGGCCGCTGGAGCGGCTCAGGCCGCTCTTCGCCGGGAAGGACGTCTGGCTGGCGGGCGGAGCGGTGCGCGACCTGCTGTTGGGCCGCGTGCTGCACGACTGGGATTTCACCACCGCCGGCCCGGCAATGGCGCTGGCACGGCAGGTCGCTAACGCGCTTCGCGGCGCTTACGTCACCTTAGATGACGAGCATGACACTGCCCGCGCCATCGTCAGGGAACCCGCGACCGGACGCCCGATCACACTCGATTTCGCGACGCTGCGCAAGCCCTCCATCGAGGCCGACCTGCACTGCCGCGACTTCACCATCAACGCCATCGCCATGACGCTGGAAGGAGAACTCATCGACCCGACCAGTGGGCAGGCAGATCTCGCCGCCGGGATCGTGCGCGCCGCCAGCGATCAGGCCTTCCATCAGGATCCCGCCCGCCTCCTGCGCGCCGTGCGGGCCGCTAGCGAACTCGGCTGCCGCATCGAATCGGCCACGCAGGCGCTGATCCGGGCACAGGCGGAGGCCATCACCACCGTCTCCGCCGAGCGCATCCAGGCGGAGCTGCTGCGCATCGTTGCGCTGGAAGCTACCGCCCCTGCGCTCCGCCTCACCGACAGCCTGGGCTTGCTGGAGCAGGTGCTGCCGGAGGTGCAGGTGCTCCAGTCCGTCACACAGTCCTACCCGCATTACCGCGCCGACGCCTATGCCCACACGCTGGATGCGCTCACCGCGGTCGAGGCCCTGCTGATGCCGGGAAGCCCGGAAATTGCCGCACAGCTTCCGGCACCGTCCTGGTGCTGGGAGATGCTGAACTCCACGCTCGCGCCGCTTGGGGGACCGCTGCACACGTACCTCGAAGAGCCGCTGGCCGCCGAGATGCCGCGGCGCGACCTGCTGAAATGGGGCGCGCTGCTCCACGACGTCGGCAAGTCCGCCACCCGCACCGTCGACGAGAGGGAACGGGTGCACTTCTACGGCCACGACAAAGAGGGCGTAGCGCTCGCGGAGAAGCGATTGAACATCCTGCGCTTCCCCAACCAGGCCCGCAACTTCGTGACGACGCTGGTCCGGGAGCACATGCGGCTGATCGGCATGAGCAAGACGCCGCCTCCTACTCGCCGGGCCATCTACCACTTCTATCACGATGCCGGCGACGCCGGTCCCGCCGTGGTCCTGCTCGCACTGGCCGATGCGCTGGCCGTCTGGGGACCGGCAATGGAAAAGGCCTATTGGAGCGCGCTGCTCACCACAGCGGACGCCCTGCTGCGGGGTTACTTCGAGCATCACGATGAGGTCGTCGCACCGCCACCGCTGCTTAACGGCCACGACC
>JAVEWB010000125.1:0-6774 GCA_034004765.1 Anaerolineae bacterium | reverse complement strand
TGGTCCTGCCGGAAATATCGAATTCTTGGGCTGGTGGCGTCTGGGCGCGCCATCGGTCGATGCAGATGAATGGATTGCTGCCGCGATGCGAGAGGCATCGCAGCTAGTCGGCCGGCACTCTTAATCCCAAATTCACGCGGATGTGTTATCATTCGTGTTAGATTAGTATCCGTGGGATAGCAGGGAGGCAGATGGATCCCAAATATATTCGCAATTTTAGTATTATCGCCCACATCGATCATGGGAAATCGACGTTGGCGGATCGATTGTTGGAAGCAACCGGCACGTTGGACGCGCGCCAGATGTCTTCACGCTCCCAGGTCCTGGACGGCATGGATCTGGAGCAGGAGAAGGGCGTGACGATCAAAGCCTCGGCGGTGCAGATGCACTGGGTTGCCGCGGACGGTGAGACGTATGAGCTTAACCTGATCGATACACCCGGTCATGTGGATTTTGGCTATGAGGTGAGTCGGGCCCTTGCGGCTTGCGAAGGCGCGCTCCTGGTGGTAGATGCCACGCAGGGGATCGAGGCACAGACATTAGCTAACCTTTACCTGGCATTGGAGAACGACCTGGAGGTGATCCCGGTCATCAATAAGATCGATCTGGCCACGGCGGAGGTGGAAAAAGTCTCGCTGGAAGTAGCGGAACTGCTGGGGATCCCTGTGGAGGAAGCAATCCCCGTCTCTGCCAAGGAGGGCACCAACATCAAAGCGGTGCTTCAGGCGATTGTGGACTATGTGCCGTCTCCAACCTCATTAGGAGGTGAGGAGGCTCCTTTGCAGGCGCTTATTTTCGATTCCCACTACGATTCTTATAAGGGCGTGATTGCCTACGTGCGGCTTCGTGCGGGGCAGGTCGATGACAAAACGCCGCTGTTGATGATGATGACGGGCACAAAGACCGAGCCGGTGGAGGTCGGCGTTTTTACGCCGGAGATGATGCCGGTGCCGCAGCTCTCTGCCGGTGAGGTGGGGTACATTGCGACCGGGCTTAAATCGGTGCGTGAGGCCCACGTCGGCGATACGATTACCCACGCCCGTGTCCCGGCGGCGGCTCCGCTGCCCGGATATCGTCCGGCAAAGCCGATGGTTTTCGCCAGCCTCTATCCCTCGGACCCGGATGATTATACGGATCTGCGTGACGCTCTGGATAAGCTGCAGCTCAATGATGCGGCGCTGACGTTCGAGCCGGAATCGTCCCAGGCCCTGCAGTTCGGCTTTCGCTGCGGCTTCCTGGGGCTTTTCCATATGGAGATCGTGCAGGAGCGGCTGGAACGGGAATACGACCAGGATCTGGTGGTGACGGCCCCCAGTGTGGCGTATCAGGTGCTTCTGTCCAATGGGGAGGAGCAGGAGATTCATCGCCCTGCCGACCTGCCCGATCCGGCGACGGTTCAGGAGGTGCGTGAGCCGTGGATGAAGGTCAACGTCATCACCCCCAATGAGTACATCGGTGCGATCATGGAGATCCTTCGCCGCAAGCGGGGCAATTTCGTGCACACGGAGACGCTGGATCAAAAGCGCGCGCTCCTGAGCTTCGAGGTGCCCCTTGCGGAGATGGTGATCGATCTGCACGACCGGATCAAGTCTGCAACGCGCGGCTATGCCTCGATGGATTACGCGTTTGACAGCTATCGGCCCGATGCCCTGGTGCGGGTCGATGTGTTGGTCAATGGTGACCCCGTGGATGCACTGGCGATTATCGTGCACCGGGATAAGGCCTACGATCAGGGCACGCTGCTGATACGGAAGATGAAGGAAGTCATCCCCCAGCAGCTTTTCGAGGTGCCCATCCAGGCCGCTGTTGGTGGCAAGATCCTGGCCCGGGTGAACATCAAGGCCTTGCGCAAGGATGTGCTCTCGAAGTGCTACGGCGGCGATATCACCCGCAAACGCAAGCTGTTGGAGAAACAAAAAGCGGGTAAAAAGCGTATGAAGATGTTAGGTAATGTCGCGATTCCGCAGGAAGCCTTCCTCGCCATGCTGCGCCTGGACGAGGAGGATTAAGTGTAGGCCCATCCACTGGATGGGCCGGGATGAGGAGAGAGAGCTATGGGGAGGCTGTTGGATGCCTGGTATGAGGTTCCCATACAGCGCCGTAAGCGCTGGGTATTGACGCTGGCCGGGGCAGCGCTCCTGGTCGCCGTTATTTGGGCGGCCCGGGCGGTGCTGCTGCCTTACATTTTGGGGCTGGCCCTGGCCTATTTTCTCTCTCCTACGATCAAATGGATCGAGCGCAAACTTCAGGCCTTGGGGTCACACAAGGGCCTGCGTTTTTTGCACCCTGCGGCGCGGCCTCTGGCGATTCTGTTTGCTTATATCCTCCTGATTGCCTTACTGGTAGGGTTCTTCTCGATGGTCGTGCCGCTGGTGGTCGAACAGGCGGTGGCACTCTGGGAGGAGCGGGAGGTGATCTGGGATTACGTCTCCGGTGTGGCCGACGATGCTCTGGAGCAGTATCGGCTGCTGCCACCCTCGCTGCAGAAGCAGATGGAGGAGAGTTTGGGACGGTTCAACGAGTTCATTGCCAACGCGTTCGAGCAGGCGATGAAGGGAACCGCGGTGGCTATCTCTTACACCGTCAGCCTGGTCCTTGCCTTTCTCATCATCCCCCTATGGACCTTTTTCCTGCTCAAGGACGCCCATGAGTTGGAGCAGTCCCTGCTCAAGTCCGTCCCTGTTCCGCTGCGTGAGGATGTGATGAAGGTGGTTGCCTTGGTCGACGGCGTCTTCGGCTCCTATCTGCGCGGCCAGCTGTTCCTGGCGTTGATCATCGGCGTTGTCTCGACGATCGGCTACTCCCTCTTGGGGGTCAGGTTCTCACTGGTGCTGGGGGTGATGGCGGCGGTCTTCGAGCTCATTCCCAACATTGGACCGGTGTTGGGGGGGATTCCGGCGGTCCTGGTGGCCTTGATCCAGGATCCGGTGCTGGCCCTCTGGACGGCGCTCTTTGCCTTTGGCATCCAGCAGGTGGAGAACATGTTCCTGACTCCGCGGGTGGTGGGACACAGCGTCAAGCTGCACCCGGTGGTGGTCATGGTGGTTCTCATCATGGGCAGCGAGATTGGGGGACTGGCAGGGCTTTTCCTGGCACCGGTGGTTACGGCAGTGCTGCGCGATCTCTTCCGCTATGTGTACTACCGTCTCGAGGATTGCCCGCTTTCGCCCGCCGAAGCACTGCGGAAGGTCTGGGAAGTGGACGAGTTTGACATAGGCGGATGAGCGTTGCTTGTCAAATTTTTTGAAGGGTGTATAATAGCCCTTGTTAACGGGGCGTAGCCCAGCTTGGCTAGGGCGCTACAATGGGGTTGTAGAGGTCGACGGTTCAAATCCGTCCGCCCCGACAGAATGAGAAGGACGGCCTGATCCGGGCTGTTATCTCGGCAGTATAACGGCCCGGTACGTAAGTATCGGGCCGTTGCTGTTTCTACGTAATCTCTGTTTTGTATTCGGGTATGTTGTAAAAACTTGACAAGCCCAAAAAACTATGGTACTATCATTACGACTTCAATTGACAGGGGGCGTCAGTTTGTCTTAGAGATGGGGTGGCACCTGCGTGTGTGGAAGACAAATCGTGTTTCTGCAGTAGCGTGTCGCGCCCTGCCCCACAAGGGTGATAATCCTTATTCTCTATCCCCAATTTCTGTGTACGAGTGTAAGAATAGATTTGCTGTTGTGCTGTATCCGGTAAAGAGCACGTAACCCTTGAGGATGCTCTTTTGCCTTCAATCTAACTTATTCCAGGGAGGCGCGATATGCTCATAGCCAGAGTCGTTGGGTCCGCCGTTTCCACCATTAAGGCGGACAAGCTCAGCGGGTCGAAATTACTTGTCGTTCAGGAAGCAAATGCCAAGAACCAGCTCTTGGATCGTGAGCCCTTTGTCGCAGTGGATACTGTGGGGGCCGGTCGTGGAGAGCTGGTTCTTATTGTTACGGGCAGCGCCGCCCGTTACACTTGTCGCACCGAAGAGGTCTCCGTCGATGCGGCTATCGTTGGAATCCTCGATTCCCTGGAACTCGATGGGGAGTTCGTCTTCAAGAAAGAATTGTAAGTCTTAATCTTGTTCTCAAGGGGGGACTTATGCCTGTAGATCCGCAGATGATTGCTTTGGGGATGATTGAGACCCGTGGACTGGTTGGGGCCGTTGAGGCCGCAGATGCGATGGTCAAAGCTGCCAACGTGGTTATGGTAGGCAAAGAGACGGTCGGCAGCGGCCTGGTGACCGTGTTCGTGCGCGGGGATGTCGGTGCGGTGAAGGCTGCTACGGACGCCGGTGCGGCAGCCGCGCAGCGTGTGGGGGAGTTGGTTTCTGTTCATGTCATTCCTCGCCCGCACCCTGATGTCGAAAAGATTCTCCCGCGGCGCAAAGAGGAATCGCCGAAGCCTCCGAAGCCTGCAACCCCGAAGCCGGCACCTGAGGCCCCTAAACCGGCAAAGCCTGAGCCGCTACCGGAACCTCCTGCAAAGGTTGAACCCGTGGCGGAAGCGCCGGCACCTGCGGTTGAAAATGCTGCGGTGATCAACGTTAACACGGCTGCAGTGGAAGATTTCTCCGGCCTGCCTGGGATCGGGACGGCGCTCGCCCAACGTATTGTCAGCTATCGCGATGCGCATGGAGCTTTTGCTACCGTGGAACAGCTCAAGGCTGTTCGGGGGGTAGGGGATGCACTCCTTGCTGCTTTGAAAGATCGCCTTAGTGCTTGAGGTGTAATAGCCCTGGCTTGTATGGGGTCAGGTTGCTAAAATAATGTGTAAGGACTTGACGTATGGCATGCGAACTGATCAGTGTTGGTATTGACGTCGGCACAACAACGACGCAACTCGTTTTTTCAAAACTCACGGTGGCAGAGCGCGGCGCTTTTTCTGAAAAGCCGCAGGCGCGATATGCACCCGCTCGTAAGCCGCGGGCTGAGGTCGGATCAAAGGAGGTGGTCTACGAAAGTGATATTTATATAACGCCCCATGAGCATGGTAACGATGGCCGTATTGATGTTGAAGCATTAGAAGCTATTTTAACAACGGAGTATGCGAAGGCGGGCTTCAAGCCCAAGGATGTCGAGACCGGTGCAATTATCATCACGGGCGAGTCTGTGAAAGCAGAAAACGCCAAAAATGTGCTGGATATGATTGCACCCCTGGCCGGCGACTTTGTGGTAACCGTTGCCGGACCCAGTCTGGAGGCGCACCTTGCCGGACGTGGGTCGGGTGCGGCTGCCTGGTCGGGCCGGCACTTTACCTGGGCCACGAACCTGGACATTGGCGGCGGGACGACGAACATTTCTGTTTTTTATAACAATGACCTTATGGATGTGGCCGTTTTGCAGTGCGGTGGTCGCCATATTGAGGTGGACCACGAGACTGGACTTGTACGCAAAATCACGAAGCCTGGCCGGCGCATGTTGGAGCACCTTGGGATTTCTCTTTCGGTAGGAGACCCGGCGGATCTATCCGTTTTGCGCCGTTTTGCTGAGTTGATGGCTGACTTGATCGTAGAAGTGATCGATGGCAAGCCCAGCCCCCTCTGTCTGGAGCTGTTGCAAACCGCACCACTGAGAAAGGCCGTATCTGACAAACCTATCTTCATTTCTGGGGGAGTTTCCGACTTCTACTACATCGATTATCCGATCAACGCGCTCGCAGATGTGACCGTTTATGATGACGTGGGGCCGCTCTTAGGGCAGGCTCTGCGCACGCATGACCGCCTGCGTATGCTGCACGTTGAAAGACCGGACCAAACAGTACGTGCCACGGTGATGGGTGCCAGTCACGAAACCATTACTGTCAGTGGTATGACGATTTGGGTCGCGCCAGAAAAACTCCCTATGCGTAATGTCCCCGTTCTGTGGCCGCAGGTGCATGGTGAGCGGCCTGAGTTTGCCGAATTCCCACGCGCGGTGCTGGATGCTTGTGAGCGTTGGGATCTGGATCCGGCAAAGGACCGCATCGCTATTGCGATGGATATGTATGGCGTTGATAGTTACGAGGATTTGTGTCGGACGGCGGATGCGATTACGGACTTTGCCCGTGCGCATGTGCCGGCCTCCTTACCCGTGATCTTGGTGATGGAACGCGATCTTGGCAAAGCGCTCGGCCAGGCTGTGAAGGCCCGGCTGCCTGAGCACGATGTCCTTTCCGTCGATGAGATCTGGTTGGGTGAGGGGGATTACATCGATATTGGTCGGTCGTTGTTAGGGGATCGGTTGGTGTCTTTGTCTGTTAAGACACTGATTTTCCCAAGTTAGGTTTATTATTATTTTCAGGGAGGCAAAAGATGCTATTCCGTACAAAGTTATTTGGTAAGCAGTATGAGTTCAAGGATCTCAAGGAGGTACTTGCCAAGGCCAACGAGCGCAAGTCGGGTGACGAAGAGGCAGGGATTGCCGCTGAGTCGATCCAGGAGCGCATTGCGGCAAAGGCCGTTTTGGCTGAGACCCCCTTGTGGGTCCTGCGGGCGTGCCCCGTCGTTCCCTACGAGGAAGACGAGATCACCCGTGTGATCGATGACGGGCTGGATGAAAAGATCTACAACAAGATCAAGGATTGGACCGTCGGCGAGCTGAAGGCCTGGATCCTCGACAACAACACCAGCAGCGATGACGTCAAGGGTATCGCCTGGGGGTTGACTGCCGAGATGGCCGCCGGTGTGGCCAAGCTCTGCTCCAACCTGGACCTGGTGGTCGCTGCGGCGAAGATCCCGGTCGTCACGAAGAACATGTGCACCTGCGGTGGCCCCGGCGTTTTGGCCGCACGCCTGCAGCCCAATGACCCGGT
>JAVEWB010000124.1:0-6802 GCA_034004765.1 Anaerolineae bacterium | reverse complement strand
TTGTTCGTCGAAGAAGGTGACCAGGCGATCGATGGCCTGAACCATTTCCTGAAAGCTTGCCTCGAATTCCGCAGAGTCAAGTCCCGGGTAGACAACCTGCATATTCCAACGGGGGAGTGTGTCAATTGAAGATTCCATGTGTACCCTCCATATGATCAGGGGAGACGCCTGGTTGGGGCGTCTCCCTTACAAAGATTTTTACAGGTGAATAGTATCGGTCTTAGTAGCTGCGCTCGAAGACCTCAATGATATCCTCGACCCGCACAGTGCGAGGATTGGTCGTAAGTGTGGGATCTTGCAGCGCCTGCTTTGCCATCTCCTCGAAATCGCTCTTTTGCGCGCCGATATCCCGTAACCGGGTGGGCAGGCCGACGTCCTCAATCAGCTCTTTGACCCCTTCGATGCCCTTGTAGGCGGCATCTTTGGGATCCAGGTTCTCGATCCTTTGTTCGAACGCGTGGGCGACATCCCGTAACCGTTCCATGCGGACCAACATATTGAAGTGCATTACTTCCGGCAGCACGATCGCATTTGCGGTCCCGTGGGGCAGTTTGTACTTTGCCCCGATCTGGTGGGCCATCGCGTGGCAGAGGCCTAATCCCGCGTTGGAGAAGGCCATCCCGGCCATGTAGGAAGCGACCGCCATGTGGTGTCGGGCCTCCAGGTTGCTCCCATCGCCCACTGCGACGCGGAGGTATTTCCCTACCTGCTGCATGGCGCTGTATGAGAGTGCCTGTGCCAGCGTGCAGGCCCCGCGCGCCAGGTAAGATTCTATGGCGTGGGTGAGCACGTCGATACCTGTTGCGGCGGTGATTTTGGGTGGGATTCCCAGAGTGAGCTTGGGGTCGATGACTGCTATATCCGGGATGAAATAGGAATGCTGCAGCGGATGCTTGATGTGGGTCTGGATGTTGGTGATGACGCTGATATCCGTGACTTCGGAGCCGGTCCCTGCTGTAGTTGGGACAGCGACCAACGGGCAGCGGGGGTTCTTGAAGGTCTCTTCCGTGATAGGGCGACTCAGATCAAAGGGGTTGGTGGCAAAGACGGCGATGGCTTTCCCGGCGTCGATGGCCGAGCCTCCGCCGAAGGCAATGACGGAATCGCAATTGCATTTGGACAGGTTCGCAACCCCTGCCTGCACGACCACGTCCGTGGGGTCGGGTTCTACTTCGTCGAAGACAGCATAAGCAATGGCATTTCGTTCCAGCGAGCGCAGCATGGGCTGCATCAGGCCCAGCTTCACGATTTGCTTGTCGGTGACGATAAAAACCTTTTTGGCCTTTAGCTTGGCGACATGATCGCCTATTTTAGTGGAGATGCCATTTCCTACGATGCTTGCAGGGGGGACCCTGAAATCATAAGAGTATTGGAGGCTGACTTCGTCAATGGCATACGCGACCACTTGTTCGACAAATTTATTATCCATCTGGTTTACCCTTTCACGAACTGTCATTGTTGAGGGTCTTTATTGGCAAGCCTTAAAGGGCCATCAGGGCGGAATTCATCGCAAGACATGTTCAGGCACGGAAAGCCTGACAGGTGTCGCCGCCCCCTATCCATTAATTATATACGAAAAATGATCTGCTGCAACATGCGTGGTAGGCCGGAGTAAGACTCCGGCCTACTTTCTGGTGCCGATTAATGCTGGGGAACGCTCTTTTCGATGATCTCCAGCGCTTTGTCAATGTCCTCCGGCGTGACGTCCAGCATGGGGCGGAACCGAATGGACTGGCAGCCGCACTTGATCGCGTAGAGCCCGTTCTCCCGCAAGTTATTGACCATCTCCTGGCGCTTTTCGTCGTTGGGGAGGTCGAAGGCGATCATCAACCCCTTGCCGCGCACGTTCGAGAGCATCCCTTTTGAGCCTTCGGTGATTTTCATCAGGCCATCTGTCAGCCGCGTGCCCATCTTTGCTGCATTGTCGACCAGGTGATCCTCTTCGATGATCTCCAGGTAGCGTGTGGCGCGTACCATATCCACCAGATTGCCGCCGAAGGTGGAATTGATGCGGCTGGACTCTTCGAAGACATGCCCATTGACCTCATCGATCCGCGGCCCGGCGATGATCCCACAGACCTGGGCTTTCTTGCCAAAGGCGATGACATCGGGCAGTGTGTCTGCGTGTTCGATCGCCCACATTTTGCCGGTCATGCCCATCCCCGATTGGACCTCGTCGGCGATGAAGAGAAATTCGTGCTTGTCGGCCAGGCGGCGCAGTTCCCGGAAGAATTCCGGGCGGAAGTGGTTGTCGCCGCCCTCGCCCTGGATGGGCTCGATGATCAAGGCGGCAATATCGCCGGGATACTGCCTGACGGCAGCTTCGATTTGGGTGAGGGCGATCTCTTCGATCTTTTTGACCTCTTCCAGGACCTCTTCGGTGACGGGGAAGCGCAGTTTAGGATTGATCACGCGGGGCCAATCGAACTTCGGGAAGTGCATGTGCTTCCGCGGATCTGCCGTATTGGTCAGGGAGAGGGTGTAGCCGGTGCGCCCGTGGAATGCCTGTTGGAAATGGATGATTTTGGTACCAAGACCTTCAATGGAATACTGCCATTTGGTACCGGCGTGCCGGTGGAGCAGATTGAGATTGTGGCGGAATTTCCAGTCGAAGGCAACTTTCAGGGCATTCTCGACGGCCAGTCCGCCGCCGCTAATCAAGAAAAGATGCTTCATCGAGTCTGGCATGGCTACGCGCTGGAAGGTAGCCACAAATTCGGCCATGAAGGTCGTGTAGAAATCTGAACTGGAAGGTTTGCTGAGTGCTGCGATAGTGAGCTTCTCCAGGAAGGCCGGGTCATGCATCTTAGGATGATTGTGGCCAATGGGCATGCTGGCGAAGTAAGAGAAGAAATCGAGGTACTCAGTACCCGTGAGTGAGTCAACCAGGTAGGAACCATGTGAGTGTTCCAGATCTACAACGATGGACTCGCCATCAGCGAGCATACATTTGCCAAGGGTCGTGTGAACTTCAGACGGATGCATTTTGTCTCCCCGTTTCGTGATATGATGACGTACCGTCTGGAGTATAACGCGGTTACAGCTTCCTGGCAACTTCAGTTCCTCACCTTATTGTCGGCCTTTCATCCTTATTTGGAGCCCCTTTTGCACAGAACTGTGCACAATCATCTGTCCAACGTGGGAGCCTCGGGGCGAGTTTTCGATTCCCCGGGGTATGGTATGATGGGGGTGATCTTGAGGACTTATCGGAGGAGTTCCTATGGCACATACCCTGACGCTGCGTGATCAGATTGCAGGTCTTATGCGGGCCGGACTGCAAAGAGTACAGGAGACCGGTGCACTGCCGCCCTTTGAAATCCCTGAACCTCTCGCGGTGGACCCGGGCCGCCATGATGCGCATGGGGACTACGGCTCGCCGGTTTGTCTCGGTCTGGCACGCATTTTACACCGATCCCCACTGGAAATTGCACAAATAGTGGCCTCTTATATCCCGGAGGTCGCGTATGTATCGCAGATCGAGGTGGCTTCACCTGGATTTGTGAATTTCACATTAGATGAAGGATGGCTGGCTCGGCAGGTCTCCGAGATCCTGACGGAAGGCGAAGCATGGGGGAACCTGGATTTGGGGGCGGGAAAACGCGCTCAGGTCGAGTTCGTGAGTGCCAATCCCACCGGCCCGATCACGATTGGCTCTGCCCGCAACGCGGTGATTGGAGACACACTGGCGGCGCTGCTTGGGGCGGCGGGCTATACTGTGGAGCGTGAGTATTACATCAACGACGCGGGTTCCAAGGTGCGCAATTTCGGCGCGAGCATCTTCTCCCGCTATGCCAATTTGTTGGGCGAGGCGGTGCCTTTCCCAGAGGCGGGCTATCCCGGCAGCTATGTTACGGTGCTGGCCCAGCAGTTGGCGGAGGAAACGGGTCGTCGTTATCTGGATATGGACCGCGATCAGGCCATACGCGAGCTGACCGATTGGGGCATAGAACGGATGTTGGAAGGAATCCGCGACGACATGGCACAGGTGCGCATTCATTTTGATACGTGGCGCCATGAACGTTCGCTTTACGAAGAGGGCCTTTTTGACACCGTTATGGAAAAGCTCTCGCAGGGTGGATACCTGGCTGATCACGACGATGCGACCTGGCTCCGGCACCCCGATCTGGAGAAGGACGCCGTGCTGGTCCGCTCTCCCCGGGTAATCCCGGACCCTGAGGACCGTCCAACGTATCTGGCCTCGGATGTCGCTTATTTGTGGGATAAGCTGGTGCTGCGCGACTTCGACCGGGCTATTTACGTCTGGGGTGCTGACCATCACGGGGACGTCCCCCGCGTTAAAGCGGCGGCGAAGGCTGTGGGGGTCGATCCTGAACGCCTGGAATTCATTCTTTATCAACTGGTCACATTACGGCGCGGCGGTGAGGAAGTGCGGATGTCCAAGAGTTCCGGGGAGTTCGTGACGCTCCGCGAGCTGGTGGACGAGGTGGGGCCGGATCCCATCCGCTTTATGATGCTGACCCGCACGATCGACGTGAAGCTGGACTTCGATCTGGACCTTGCGGTGGAGCAGTCGGACCGCAACCCGGTCTATTACGTCCAGTACGCGCACACCCGGATTGCCGGGGTGCTGCGCCACGCGGCGGAGCTGGGCTGGGACCCCGAGAGCGCGGGCGATCCGGCTTTATTGACGCACCCCAGCGAGCTGGCGCTGATCCGCAAGATGCTGGCCTGGCCTGAGATCATCATGCTGGCCGCGACCAATCTAGCGCCCCATCACCTGACCACGTATGCCACCGACCTGGCGGCGCTCTTCCACGCGTTCTACCGTGACTGCCGGGTCGTTTCCTCCGAGCCCGGCGACGCAGAGCTTACCCGCGCCCGGTTGATGCTGGTCCGCGCGGCAAAGCTTCTTCTGGCCCGTGTTCTGCACCTGATGGGAATGGATGCGCCGGAGCGCATGTAGTCTAAATTTTACTTTGGGAGCACATAATTCTTATGGGACTGAAACCTGATTCCTGGATTCGTGAGATGGCGTTGACCCAGCAGATGATCGATCCGTTCTTCGATGGACAGAAGCGGGATGGCATCATTTCGTATGGACTTTCCTCCTATGGCTACGATATCCGTGTGGCCGATGAGTTCAAAGTTTTTACACCGGGTGTGGGGGATCTGGCGGTTGTGGATCCGAAGCAGTTGGACACCCGCGCATTGGTCGATTTTGTGGGCAACGTGTGTATCATTCCTCCTAATTCGTTTGCGCTGGCACGCAGCCTGGAATACATCCGGATGCCGCGCAACGTGCTGGGGACCGTATTGGGCAAATCGACCTACGCGCGCTGCGGCATCGTGACCAACTTCACGCCGCTGGAGCCGGGATGGCACGGCTTCATCACGATCGAGATCAGCAATACGACGCCGCTGCCCGCGAAGATTTACGCCAATGAGGGAATTGCGCAGGTGCTCTTCTTCGAGGGTGATGCACCCTGCGAGGTCTCTTACGCGGATAAGAAGGGCAAGTATCAGGGTCAGCAGGGCGTGGTGTTGCCCCGCCTGTAAGTTCGAAAGGACGGCGAGCAAATGCGCATCGTGGTGGGTTCGGACCATGCGGGTTTTGAGCTGAAGGAGGCGGTCAGGCAGTACTTGATCGCGCAAGGGCATCAGGTCGAAGATCAGGGAGCGCACGATGGTCAGATCTCCGTCGATTATCCTGACTATGCACTGGCGGTGGCGCATGCAGTCATTGCGGAGGGCTATGACTGCGGTATGGTCTTCTGTGGGACCGGGATTGGCGTCTCCGTTACAGCGAATAAGGTGCGGGGTGTGCGGGCTGCACTCTGCACCGATCCTTACATGGCGCAGATGGCGCGGGCGCACAACGATGCGAACATCCTTGCGCTGGGCGGGCGCGTGGTCGGTGTAGGGTTGGCGTTGGCGATTGTGGATGCTTTTCTTGCCACACCTTTCGCGGGAGGACGGCACGCGGACCGCGTGAAAAAAATCACCACTGCTGAATCCTTTGACGATTGACGTATGACGGCCGATATCTGCTCATCGCCCACCGCTCAGGCCCGGCTTTACCTTGCCGACAGCCGATCGATGCCTGAAGTGGCGGATGACAGTATTGCGCTGGCGGTGACCTCGCCGCCTTACTATGCCATCAAAGATTACGGAGTCGTGGGTCAGATCGGACACGGACAGAGCCTGCATGGTTATCTGATTGACCTGTATCGTGTTTGGGCGGAGTGCTATCGCGGCTTGCTTCCCGGTGGACGGCTGTGTGTGAATATCGGCGATCAGTTCGCCCGTGCGGCGCAGTTCGGGCGCTACAAGGTGATCCCGCTTCATGCTGAGATCATTTTGCAGGCGGAGCAGATCGGTTTCGACTACATGGGCGCCATCATCTGGCAGAAGCGCACGACGATGGAGACTACCGGTGGCGCGGTGGTGATGGGCTCCTATCCTTATCCGCCCAACGGTATCGTGGAGCTGGATTATGAATTCATCCTGCTCTTCAAAAAGGCGGGAAGACGGCGCATTCCCAGGGAACAGCGGGAGGCGTCACAGATGACCAAGGAGGAATGGAAGACTTATTTCTCCGGCCATTGGAGCTTTGGCGGTGCCCGGCAGCAGGGGCATGAGGCCATGTTCCCTGAGGAACTGCCACGACGGCTGATCCGTATGTTTACCGTGGCCGGCGATGTCGTCTTGGATCCCTTCTTGGGCAGCGGCACGACGGCGCAGGCAGCGCTTTTGCTTGGACGCAGTGCTGTTGGGTATGAGATCAACCCGGAGTTTCGCCCTTTGATCGAAGAGCGGCTTAAGGGGGATGGCAGTGCATGGT
>JAVEWB010000123.1:0-6869 GCA_034004765.1 Anaerolineae bacterium | reverse complement strand
AGATGGCGGTTGAGGAGGCCTGCTCCAACATCATCGAACATGCGTATGGTGATGTGCAAGTGGGGGACATCGAATGCACCTGTGCGGCTGATGCGGTTGGGTTGACGATCACGCTTTGCGACTATGGCCGGGAGTTCGACCCCTCTGAGGTGCCCGAACCTGACCTGCAGTGCCGTCTGGAAGACCGTCCGGTGGGTGGCCTGGGACTTTATCTGATCTATCAGATGATGGATGAGGTGCATTTTGAGTGTCGTCCCGAATGCAACCTTTTGACAATGGTGAAGCGAAGAGCGTGATGAGATCCCAAAGGGCCTTCTAACCCTTTAGGGTCTGGGTCTGAGATAAAGGCGGAGAACATGGAAGATCGCTGGCTTTCCATAGCAAAGCGATTTTTGCCCCAAGTAGTGGAATTGAGAGGACGAGAGCGAACCACGGGAGTGGCGGATGTCATTTGCACTCTGTATGCCGCCCCTTTTACGCTGATCGGGCTGGTGTGGTTGATTGCAGTGACCGATATGGCGGTTGTGCGCACGTCCTGGCCCATGTTCCTTTTTCTTTTTGGCCTACTCTTCGTCTTTCAGAAGTTCAACTTTTTCCTCTTCATCGAAGTCACACCGGGGACCTACGTGGATTGGACATGGTCACTGTGGAGCGTGGTGAGCTGGTCGGCGGCGCTTCTCTACGGCCCTACCGGATTGTGGATCGTCGTCTTGTGGCGCTTCATTTCTTTTGCTCGGCAGTGGCCTAAGGCCACCGAGGCCGACTGGCGCTGGAACCTGGTCCGAAATCTTCTCTTCTCCCTGATGGGGGTAACGGTCACGGCGCTGGCGGCGTTATCCTTCTATCGGCAGTGGGGCGGCAGCTTTCCCCTGTCCGGCCTCTCGTTGGCGGCAATACTTCCGGCGTTGGCGGCAACGTTTGTCTGGCTGCTGTTATCGACATTGATCTGGTCGCCACTGATGGCCTATTACAGCGGTGCAGAGGAATACTCCTGGACCCGCAGTGCGGTGCTCACCTTTCTCCGGTTCATTGGCATCACGTTGGGGTGGCGCTTTCTGGTCGATCCTTTTGCGATTTTGGCCGCGGGCCTCTACGCGGAACATGGGCTTGGGATCTATCTGTTCTTTGTCCTGGGGCTGTTCTTGGGGAGCTATCTGGCCCATAAATTGAGCCAGGTCGTCGATCGCAACCACCTCCGCACCCTGGAACTGGAGCGATTGGAGCGGCTGGGTCAGGCGTTGCTGGACATGCCGCCGGACGCCGCGACGCTGCCGGAAATCTTACGCGAGCATGTGTCCACGATGTTCCCGTTCTGTCATATCGAGATCCGTGTCTTCCCCAATCAGCAGGTCCTCCATCACCCGGCGGAGAGCCCTGCGGTTAGCGAAGCTGTCTGGGAATGGCTGCGGGCGACGCCTGAACTGCGTTATTTCCTGCCCGGCGCGCTTCTCCCTTGGGGCGGACGCTTTGACGATCGGGTGGTGTTGGTCGTGCCGGTGATGGACGCCGACGGGGGCATGGCCATCGGGGGGATTCATCTGGTGCGCTATCGCGATCCCGAGGTGATTGTGAGTGTACTCCCGGCGGTGCAGTCTCTGGCGTCCCAGATTGCCGGGGCGCTGCATCGGACGGAGACGTACCATCAGATGGTGGCGCATCAGCAGGTGGAGCATGAACTGGTCCTGGCAGGGCGCATTCAAAAGAGCTTTCTGCCCCTGGACTGGCCGGAGGTGCCCGGCTGGCAGATCGTGGCGCGGCTGTACCCGGCACTTCAGACTTCAGGGGATTACTACGACGTGATCCCGCTGCCCGATGGCTTGCTGGCGGTGGTGGTGGCGGATGTCGCCGACAAAGGTGTGGGGGCCGCGCTGTACATGGCGTTGAGCCGCACGCTGCTGCGCACTTTTGCTCAAGAGTATTACGATCGCCCTGAGATGGTGATGGAGCTGACCAATCGGCGGATATTGGCCGATACACGGGCCGGTCTTTTTGTGACGGCGTTCTATGGTATTCTCGATCCGGCGACCGGGCTGCTGAATTACTGCAACGCCGGCCATAATCCTCCGTATTTTATTAGTGCATGTTGTGAGAACCCTGTGCGGGTGTTGGTGCGAACGGGTATGGCGCTGGGTGTGCTCGAGGATGCAGTCTGGCAGCAGCGGACGGTGCACTTTGACCCTGGCGATACCCTGGTGCTTTATACGGATGGCCTGACGGACGCCCAAAACGAGGCGGGGGAGTTCTGGGGACAGGAGCCGCTGCTTGAGGTGCTCGAAGCGTACGCGCCACAGGGGGCCGAAGTCCTGGAAGAGGCGTTGATCACAGCCAACCGTGACTTCGTCGGCAAGGCTTTGCAGTTTGACGACATTACCCTGATGGTGGTGGGACGGGACTTGACAAAGGACCAAAGTGCCTTTGACTAGAGGTATTGGGCAATCTGCCTTTTGTGACTGTCTTTGATTAAGGAGGTGATACATGGTGAGCGAATGGCTTAAAAACTTCTTTGTCTTTAAGCGTCCGAAAACACCTGAATTTATTTCCCCAGGGCTTTATCATGCCCGCCATGAGGCCGAGGGTGCCATCGCCCGTTTCCATCTGCGGGTCGATGGCGATGGCAGCGGCTTGTTGATTGGCAATGCAGCGGCTGCCGCCCGGCTTTCTCCCACAGGGGTGGTTATTGCCAAAGGGCTTCTGGACGGATTGCAGGAATCCGAGATATCGAAAAAGCTGGCCGAGTATTTCCGCGGCGCTTCGGAGAGCGTGATGCGGGCCGATATCGCGCAGGTCAATGCGCTGATTGCCGGTATCCTGCGTCCGGGCGACACGTATCCTGTTTTCAATCTGGAGAATGCAGCTTTTTCTCCTCACGGGGCGAAATTGATTGCCCCGCTCCAGGCGGTGCTGCCGCTGGCCGATCCCACGGCGCTTCTGCCGCTGATGGACCGGCTGTGGGAGGTGGGCATCCCTCACGTGACCTTGTTCGCCCCAGAACACCCCACTCCCGAGTTCCTGGTCCGTGCGGTTGAGCACGCCGAGGACTTGGGCATGATTGTAGGCGTGCGGGGCCTGGCGGGGGATCTGCTGCCGGAATCGCTTTTGTCTGATCTGGCAGTAGCCGGGATCGATCATGTCACGGTCCCCTATGCCTCCGTGGATGCAGCAGTGCATGATGCGCTTTACGGCTTAGGGGATCATGCTGCCGTCGGGGAAGTGATGAACTGGTTGGAGCAAAATGGGATATGTGCAGTCCCTGAGATCCCTTTGCTTGCGGGGACGATCGATGCATTGGAGATGACGCTGGCGGCCTTGATGGAGATGGGGGCGGATAACCTCTCCTTTGTGGCTTTTGCGACGCAGGATGCTGACTGCGGGAGCGTGGCAGATGGTGCGATTGCGGCGGATGCGATGCCACAGGTGGCGACGATGGTGGAGGAAGCGGCTGGCGAGGTGCAGGCGCGCTTCATCTGGGAGCCGCCGGTGCAGCGTGACCCAAGCCTGTCGCTGGCAGAGCAGGTCCACCGGGGCCCGCGGTGTGCGGGGGATGTGGCGGTGCGAGTGGAGCCTGATGGTGAGGTGATCCCTCCGCGTGGGCCGTACCGCAGTGCGGGCAATTTGCTTCGGGACTCGTGGGACACTATCTGGAATCATGAGACCTTTCGAACGTATCGTGAGCGGGTTGAAGCTCCTACGCATTGTGACGTCTGTCCGGGGCTGACGATTTGCGCGGCGGACTGCCCGCGTGAACCTGCCGGCTGGTCACAGCCGGTTCCTGGGAGGTAAGAGAGGATGAGAGGAAAAGGAACGCATCGTTTTCTGACTCTAGTAGCGCTATTGGTACTGGCTCTGATTTTGGTGTACCCGGTGCTGGCACAGGATTATGTCTTTTCGGTGCCGGTGTTGAAAATGGAGGTTTTCGTCCAGCCCGATGCTTCGGCGCGCATTGTCTACGAGATCACCTTCTTAAACAGTAGATTCGGGGATCCCATCGATATCGTGGATATTGGGGTGCCTCATTCGAACTATGATATCGACAACATGAGCGCCTCGATCAACGGTGTATCGCTGTCCGATATTCGTGATTCCGAATACGTGCATCCCGGCGTAGAAGTCCATCTGGGCAGCCAGGCAATTCCTGCGGAGCAGGAAGGCACGCTGCACTTCGAGTTCACCATGCCGGATATGGTTTACCAGGACACGACCCGCAAGGACTATGCTTCGCTGCAGATTACACCCACGTGGTTCGACAGCAGCCTGGTAACGGGAGCGACTGATGTGATGATCGTCATTCACATGCTGCCGGGGGCGGAGCCTGACGACGTCCTTTATCAGCATGAACCGTTCACGCAGAAGGCGATTTATGGTGATCACACCGTGGCCTTCTGGCGGTGGGAGAGCGGCTCGGCGACCCGTTCCAATCTGGTGGGCGTTTCCTTCCCGCAGCAGGGAATGGATCGGGTGATCAAGATGTCCCTGATTGAGTTGACGGTCAAGTGGCTCAATGATAATCCGGCCGTGCGGCTGATCTTAGGGGCGCTGTCTGCCATCTTGTTCATTTTCCTCTTTTTCCGTTTTTCCGGCGGCACAGGTTTTACCCTCTTCTTCTTATTGGCCGGGGTGCTGGGCTGTCTCTTCGCCGCAAGCCCCATCGCCCAATTGATTGCGCTTCCTATTCTGGTTGTGCTCGTGATCGTCAATGAATGGCACTTGAAGACGCGGCGCAACAAATACCTGCCGGCCATTGCACAAGTCGAAGGCGGGGGGATCAAACGCGGCCTCACCGCGCCGGAATCCGCCGTCCTACTGGAGATGCCGTTTGGCAAGGTTATGACGTTGGTGGTCTTCGGCCTGCTCTCCAAGGGGATCCTTCGGCAGGTGGAGGCATCGCCGCTGACCGTCGAAGTGGCCGAGGATTTTCGTGTCCTTGGCAAACCGGAGCTGGATAATGCGAAGAGTCGTGATAAGTTCCGCCGCAAAGTGGCACAGGAGAAGGGGACGATCCTTCATAAGTACGAGGAGCCTTTCCTGTATCTCATCGAGCAGAATGCCGGCAAGCCTGTGCAGAAGGTCGACTTCAGCGCGGCCGTGGAGAGTCTGATCAAACAGACGGGGGCGAAGATGAAGGGCTTCGACCTCTCCGATACACAGGATTACTATCGCCGGATTGTGAGCCGGGCCTGGCAGAAGGCGCAGTCCATCGGGGAGATCCCGGAGCGCGAGAAGTTCCTGGATAATTACCTGCCGTGGGTGATGATGGATGAGCAATATCCGACGGTTCTCACCTCAGGGGGCTACAACTACTGGCCTCGTTGGGTGCGCACGCCTTCCGTGGTCGGTTCGGGGGTCGGCGGTGCATCCATTGGAAGCTCCACAGGCAAACCCTCTACTGGCGGGCGGACGAGCCTGGGCGATGTCAGTGCGTCATTTGCAGGCTGGGCGGAGAATACGATGGGGTCACTGGCTTCGGCCGTGCTGCCCAGCGCCATGAACATGCCCAGTGCGCAAGGCGGTGTCCTTAACCTCAGTGGCATGGACAAGGTGACGGGAGACATCTTCACGGCGTTGATGGAATCCTCCTCCAGCGGCGGTGGTGGAGGTGGCGGAGGTGGCGGCGGCTGTGCCTGCGCGTGCGCAGGGTGCGCGTGTGCCTGTGCCTGCGCCGGTGGCGGACGATAAAGGAGAGCATCATGAGGCGGAATCACATTCCGCCTCATGGCTAGTCTATGGTGGAACTGGCTGAGCTTCCTTCGGTGGAACTGCTCGAGGAACAGGCGCGCTGGCTTGCCCCGGCGCGCGCGCGACTGTTGCGCAACGTGGCGATTGCACACTGTCGTCGGGTGCTGGACCTGGGTGCCGGGTGCGGGGTGGTGACGCCCGAACTGGTGCGGCGCGCGCGCGGCCCTGTGATCGCCCTGGATCGTGAAATCGCGGCGTTGCAGGATCATGCCGCAGCTTTTGCCGGCGCTTCGTGCGTCGGGGGAGATGCACTGCATCTGCCGTTTGCCGCTGGCGGCTTCGACCTTGTCTTTTGCCAGCTCACGCTATTGTGGATCTTCCCTTTGACGCAGGCGATCGAGGAGATTTGGCGCATTCTGGCTCCCGGGGGCGCGTTGGTGGCGCTGGAGCCGGACTACGGCGGGATGATAGAGCACCCCCCGGAGATTGCGACACGTGAGCTGTGGCTGCACGGCCTGGCGCGGGCAGGCGCGGACCCTTATGTGGGACGCAAACTGCCCGCGCTTCTGGCACAGCAGGGATTTACGTGCCGTGTGGCGCTTTTCGACACGCTCGAGCCACCGCATCCGGCGCGCTTCGAACTCCTGCGTGGGCTACCGCTGGAGCCCGCAGAACAGACAGTGCTGGAGGAGAGCGTCCTGCAATCTGGACGCCTTTCAGATGGCTGGGGACAGGTGGCGCATCTGCCTTTCTTTCTGGTGACTGCTCTCAAGCCGCGGCCACTGCATTGAGAAGCTTCTATCTCACCAGCATCAGTAACTGTTTGCCCTGGATCTGCTTGAAGGTTGCCCCCTGGCTGATGCTTCTTGCGGCAGCCTCAGGATCGACAATGCGGGTGCCGGCGACAGCATCAATGCCATAGTCGAAAAACGCTGTGGACAGTGGCGTAGTCCCGCCCAAAATCAGTGTGTAGGCGTTGGGCGCACAGTACGTAATCAGGTCATCGAAGGTGTGATTCAGAAGAGAGGTGCCCGTGAGGCCGATGACGTCAGCCCTGGGAAGCAGATCGGAAGCACGCTCCGCAGGGAGGTCCCCTTCTCGCGGCGAGAGTTCTAAAACCCAGGTTTCGCTGGCTACCTCTCGGACGTGGGGAGTGAAGGGGAAGTGTCCGATGATGGCCACCTTCTTGCCGGTTC
>JAVEWB010000122.1:0-6870 GCA_034004765.1 Anaerolineae bacterium | reverse complement strand
CACACAGGTGAACGGCTGCCGTTACTGTGCGTATTACCATGCCCGGATGGCCCTGCGCGAGGGGATGGACCATGCGGAAGTGCAGGCGATTCTGCAAGGCATGATCGGCACGTGCCCGCCTGAGGAGGAGACGGCGATCCTTTATGCGCAGCATTGGGCTGAGACCGCTGCCGATCCCGATCCCGAAGTCCGCGCGAAGGTCGTGGAAGTTTATGGTGAGGAGAAAACCCAGGCGATCGAACTCTTCTTGCAAATGATTAGAATGGGAAATTATATGGGCAATACCTTTGATTATTTCCTCTACCGTATCTCCGGCGGCCGATGGGGAAACCATTGAGTGGTGTAGGACAATCCGCCGGATTGTCCATCCTGGATTGCTTGATGAGGGGAGAATTGTGCTAAAGCTCGCAGTCTTTGATCTGGATGGGACGCTAAAGCAGGCTCGCGATCCTTATGTTTACCTTCACGAACGGGTGGGGGTGGCCGAGGAAGGGAAAGCGCTGATCGCTGCTGGCATGGCGGGGAAGCTGGACTATGAGGAATGGCTCCGCCGCGATGCTGTCTTGTGGCTCGGTACGCCGCAGGCGCGCATCGAGCAGTGGTTTCGTGAGGATGCCTATGTTCCCGGTGCGCGTGAGACCGTAACGGCTCTCCGTGAGCGGGACGTCAAGGTGGCGATCATCAGCACCGGGGTACTGCTCCATGTCGCGATGGTCGCGGAGGAGCTGGAGATCGACTGGATCTGTGGCAATGAGATCCTGTTCGCGGATGAGGGGGAGGGTCCCGTGGTGAGCGGTGAGGTGCGGGCACATGTTTCTGTGGCGGGCAAGGGAGCTGTCATGGAGCGGGTGCAGGCCGAGTTTGCGGTCTCTCCCGAAGAGTGCCTGGCTGTAGGGGACACACGGGGGGATATCCCGCTTTTCGAGCGCGCGGCGGTGGGGGTGGCTGTGAACCCCGATCGCCCGGAGGTGGCCGAGGCCGCGAAAATCGTGCTGCCAACGTTGGATTTGACGCTTTTGTTGGACCACCTCCATGCGTACGCACCTCATTTTTGGTAGGGAGTATAGAGAGCGATGCGGGACCACGAGCAGAACGATAACCGTTGGATGGTGCCTTTTTTCACCATCTGGACCGGCCAGGCTTTCTCGCTGCTGGGCAGTGAGTTGGTCCAGTTTGCGTTGATCTGGTGGATGACGAAGACCACAGGTTCGGCGACGGTGTTGGCGACGGCCTCGCTCTTTGGGCTGCTTCCGCAGGTGTTCATCGGTCCACTGGCGGGTACACTGGTCGACCGTTGGGACCGCCGTCGGGTGATGATGGGGGCGGACGCGGTCATTGCTCTGGCGACCGGCGTGATTATCTTTTTGAACCTGCAGGGTGTGCTGCAGCCCTGGCATATTTATGGCCTGATGTTCGTCCGGGCGGTGGGCAGCATGTTCCACTGGCCGGCCATGCAGGCATCGACCTCTTTGATGGTCCCCAAAGAACACCTCACGCGGGTTGCCGGGATCAACCAGACGCTGAACGGGATCATGGGGGTTCTGGCGCCGTCCCTGGGTGCGTTGTTGGTGGAAGCGCTGCCCCTTTACAATGTGCTCGCCATCGATGTGGGAACGGCGATGCTGGCTGTTGTCCCTCTGTTCTTCGTTGCTGTCCCGCAGCCGCCGCGCTCTGTGGGCCAGAAGGCTGAGCCCTCTTCCGTGTGGGGCGATTTGGTTGCAGGGATGCGGTATGTCTGGCATTGGCCGGGCCTGTGTATGGTCCTGGCTATGGCGATGCTCTTCAACCTTTTCTCCAATCCTTCCTTCTCTCTTTTGCCGCTGTGGGTAACCGGCCATTTCAAGGGGGGCGCTGCAGAGTTTGGGCTGTTGCAGTCTGTGATGGGAGCAGGGTTGTTGATAGGGGGCGTGGTGCTGAGTGTCTGGGGCGGTTTCCGGCGCAAGATCGTGACGATGTTCTTGGGGATGATCGGCCTGGGCATTGGAAAACTGCTCATCGGGCTGGCTCCTGAACCTGCTTTCCGGATGGCTCTGGTGGGGAGTTTCGTCGTGGGCTTTATGGTGCCGATGATCGATGGCTCCCTGTTTGCCATGCTCCAGGCACTGGTGGACCCTGAGATGCAGGGACGTGTCTTTATGCTGACATTGAGCCTGGTGAAAGCGGCCGCACCGCTGGGACTCGCGATAGCCGGCCCACTGGCAGACCGCTTTGGTATCGGGCTGTGGTTCATCCTTGCCGCGGCGGTGTGTGGGATATTTGCGTTGGTGGGGTTTGTGTGGCCGGTGATCCTGCATCTGGAGGATGGTCGGTTAGACGTGGGGCACGAGTCGGGGCGGGGCTGAGCGTCGCGTGGGCATAAAAACAGGCGGGGCTTTGAAGCCTCGCCTGTTGTGCAATTCGGACCCCAGAGGCTTTAGAAGAGCTGAAGCCAGTCTGTGGTACCACAGGTGCTGCAAACCAGGATGAGAAAAACAATGAGCAGGACCGTGCCGCACCCGATGCCTGTGCACGAGAGGCCTCGGCCAAATCCGAATCGTTCCTGAAGCCAATCAAAAATCGCCTGTAAGAAGGCCAGCTTTAGCAGGCCTACCAAACACCCCGGACGCTCTTCCATATCGATACCCTCCTAACAGAAGTGCAAGCCATTTGAATAAAACGCTCTCATATAGAATACGCTGTTAGCACCTCTTGAGTTGCGGGGTTAATGCGGAATCGCGTTCCTTACGGTCCAATCTTCTTCGGCATACTTGACTAAGCCACCTTTGCTCAGGGTGCCGTCGTAGGCCGTCCCACTGGAGCTGGCCTTCCAGCCATCGAGCACCATTGGCCATTGGGGATGATCGGCTGCAATCCAGATCCCATTGTAGCGCCGGGCGAAGTGCAGATGGGAGGCATTGGAGACGCCTCCTTCACAGGAGGGGTGCCCGATGGAGTCCCCTGTTTCCAGCAAGGTGCCAGGAGCGACCCGTCCTTCTTCTGCCATGTGCATGTAGAGCAAGACCCACCCGGTCCCTACAGCGCCATCTTGATCGAGGTCCTCCAGCACCATGCCGCCCTCACTGACGACAACGAGGCCGGGAGCGGCTGCGGTAGCCCATTGGCTGCTGCGGACGCAGTTGAGATTACGTTCGCCGGTAACGAAATCCAGCGCGGCCCAGGCGCTGCCTGAATCCCAACCGCCGTGCGGCCCGCTGGTGAAATACCAGGTCTCGCCTGTGGGCCAGGGGAGGGTAAGCGTTGGCGCGGTCAGATCTGAAGGAAGCAAGGGATCTACCGTGTAGTTGAAAGGGTCACCCCACAGCTTCTGGTAGGTTTCAGAGAATGTTTGCAGCTCACTTTTCCAACTCTCATACGTGCTGCCTTCTGCAAACAGATGTTGGAGCGCTGCCGTCCCGGCGTTGATCGCGGGGGAGAACTGGATACGGGTGCCATCTGCCAAATCCAAGGTCCACAGTGTCTCGTTCCACCATCCGTAGAACCCGGTATTGAGGCTGCCTGCAGCCCACATGAGCTGCGCAGCGAGCCCATCCCAGTTATCTCTGACGTAACCGAGGGGATAGGTCTCCATTTCAGGGGCAAGTTCGGGCGCGCTGAGGGCCTGGCTGCGCAGCTCTAACAGGGTGAGCAGCACCCGCGGCCCGACGCTGTATTGCAGTGCCGTCATCTGCACGAGCTCCGCTCCGGTCATGGCGTGGTCGTCGACGGTCTCGCTGTAGGTGTTGAGCCAGCCGGGATGGCGGGCAACGGCTGCGGTCACATCGAATTCAGTGAAGGCGGGGCTGTAGACCGCCTCGCTGTCGGGGATCAGGATGGAATCAGGTCCGGTGACGGCGGTCACCACGGGGATGGCAAGCGTCTGCCCGATAACGAGTTGGTTGGGATCGGTCAGGCCATTTGCCGCCATCAGTGCGTCGACAGAGGTTCCGAAAGCGGTGGCGATGCCGGTCAGGGTATCTCCGGGCCGGACCGTATGGGTCGTGCTCACCATCTCCGGCATGGAGCGGGTGGGGTGCGGCGTTGGGGACCCCGGCGCGCCGGACGCTCCCGACGGTGGAACCGGCGTGAGTGTGGTGAGGGCTAATAAGGTGGATGCCGGGATAGGGACGGAGCCTCCGGATGCTGCTGGCCCACATGCGGCAAGCATGACAAGCATGCCAAAGGCTGCCAAGAACTGTTGCTGAAAACGAGCGTGATTGAACACGTCAGAACTCCCTGAGTTTTATAGTATGGGGTGCGTTTCGTTTTTAGAGGGCTTCATTTGTGGAAAACCTCCCTGAGGTGCTGGCAGCTTTTGCCGGGCTGCTTTCCGCCCTCCCAAATGCACCTATCTGATTTTACCTGTAACCGGGCAAAGCGCCATACCCCAGGCGTACCTACTAAAAACACGCCTTTGTAATGGCCTGGAATTGGGGAAAGGGCTATACGGTGCGGCAAAGCTGTACCGTATAAGCCTTTTCCCTCTCCTTGAATTGAAGCATGAGCGGTCGGATTTTTCCGGGCGTTATTTTAACGTTTTTTTAACGATAGAACTATATAATGAGTATAGTAAAGTGGGTAAGTTCTATCGATGGCAAAAAGTTAGTAAAAATTTTCCTCAAGTACTTGATTTGTGGGAGAATTTCGTATATACTTAGAGTAAGTTTTAACTATTTGTTAACCAATCTGAAATCTTGACCTGGCCGGGCGGGGCTATAATAAAACTAATGATAAAGGCAAATGCTGCCCTTTTCGTTTTGTTTAGGGTAGGCTATGTTTTTTATTCCAATGGTACCTTTTCCCATACTTAAAGTGGGGGGATGATCCCAAAGCCAGGGGAGGCTTTACTTATTCTCTCCCAGAATATAGGAGTGAGTGACGATGGCAGATCGTAGGAAAGAAGAGATGGAAAGTCGTTTGTCGCTTTATTTGCATACGGCCGCAGAGCTTGTGACGCAGGTAGGCACAATCCTGGATCCCGAAGCGTTCCTTTCAGCAGCAGTAACTTTGCTCAAGGAACGCTTCGGCCTTTATCACGTCCATGTGTATACCTTGGACGAGAAGGCGGGAGATCTGGTGATGCGTGCCGGCTATGGTGAAGCCGGCCGCGTCATGAAAGAGCAGGGACACAAGATTCCACTGAGCAGCGAGCGGAGCCTGGTGGCTCAGGCCGCGCGCACTCGGGAAATTGTGACCGTGGGCGATGTGACGCAAGACCCCGACTTTTTGCCGAACCCGCTGCTGCCGGATACGAAGTCAGAGATGGCCATCCCTCTGACCATTGGAGAGCAAGTTTTGGGGGTATTCGATATCCAGGATGACGCCCTCGATCGGTTCTCCTCTGTGGAAGTGGACGTGTTCCGCACGCTTTCCGGACAGCTCGCTGTGACACTGCAGAACGCCCAGCTCTTTGCTGAACGCAAGCAGACAGAGGAGGCGTTGAAGCGCGAGCGGCGGCTTTTTGTAGGCGGGCCGGTGGTTGTATTCCGGTGGGTCAACGCCGAAGGCTGGCCGGTGGAATATGCCTCCCCCAACCTGGAATCGTTCATCGGCTACTCGGCGGAGGACCTGATGAACGGTGTCGTGCCGTATGCCAATCTTGTGTACCCGGACGACCTGATGCACGTGGCTGAGGAAGTCGCGGGATACACTAAGGAAGGTCGTACGTCCTTCGAACAAGAGTACCGGATGGTGAAGGCCAACGGCGACGTCATTTGGATCTACGACTTCACAAGTATCATACGCAATGATCGCGGTGAGGTCACTCACTATGACGGCTATATTATGGACATCACAGAACGGCAGCAGACCCAGACTAACCTGCGCACGATCTTCAACTCGGTCTATGATGCTGTTTTTATCCATGGAGTAGATGGCTCCATCCTCGATGTTAACGATAAGCTGCTGGAGCTCTATGGGGTGACGCGTGAACAGGCCCCCACATTCTCCATTGCAGAAGACTACTCCAGCCCTGAGAACCCTCTGGACGAACTGCCCGTTACCTGGCAGAAAGTTCTGGCCGGGGAGCCGCAGTATTTTGAGTGGAAGGCGCGTCGTCCCAATGACGGTACTACCTTCGATGCTGAGGTTTTCCTGCGCAAGATCACCATGGGGGACAAAGATGTGGTGATGGCCAATATCCGCGATGTTAGCGACCGTAAACAAGCGGAGGCAGAGCGGGTACGGTTCACGGAGCGGTTGGCCGTGGCGGCGGACATCGCGACGCAGGTGAACACGATTCTGGACCCGGACGAGCTGCTGGAGACGGTGATCCCGTTGATCAAGGAGCGGTTCGGACTCTATTACGTGCACGTGTACACGGTGGATGAGGCCGAGGGCGTGCTGAAGCTGCGAGCAGGGTACGGTGAGCCTGGGCGGATCATGGTGGAGCGCGGACACCACATCCCGCTGGATGCAGAGAAGAGCCTGGTAGCACGCGCTGCCCGCACGCAGGAGATGGTGCTGGTGGATGATGTGCGCGAGGATCCGGAGTTCTTGTCGAACCCGCTGCTGCCGGATACGAAGTCGGAGGTAGCGGTGCCGGCAATTGCAGGCGGGAAAGTGCTGGGAGTCTTCGATGTGCAGCATGACGTAGCAGGCTACTTCACCGAGGCCGACCTGGACGTCTTCCGCACGCTGGCCGAACAGATCGCCACGGCTTTCCAAAACGCGCAGCTCTTTGCCGAACGCAAGCATGCAGAGGAGGCAGCAGCGCAGGAGAGAAACTTTGCCAATGCAGTGATCGACAGCCTGCCTGGCATCTTCTTCATGCATGACACCAACGGAAAGTTGGTGCGCTGCAATAAGGCCTATCAGGAGGCATTCGGATTCCCAGATGCGGACCTGGAGAATGTCTATGCTCTGGAGCGGTTCCCCGAGGAGGAACGAGGAGCC
>JAVEWB010000121.1:0-6914 GCA_034004765.1 Anaerolineae bacterium | reverse complement strand
TGACGAAATCACCGGGGGTCTTCCTCATCCCCATCGTAGGACTGTTGGCGCTGCTCGACTTCTTCCGCAGGGAACGGCCATTCCAAAACGGCTGGCACTTCGACCGGCTGCTCCGCCGGTGGGGCTGGCCGCTGCTGCTGTGGGGGCTGATCGGCGTCCTGTGCTTCATCCTCTTCTGGCCGGCCATGTGGGCCAATCCGATCGAGGCGCTCACGAAGATCATTGCCGCGGCGCAGAATTATGCCGAGGACGCCTACGGGACCAGCCGCGTCTTCTTCGACGGCGTCATCGTGGATAACGGCGAGCTGGGATCGGAGTTCTACTACTTCTATCCCCTGAACTATCTGTGGCGCACCACCCCGGTCATACTGATTGGACTGGCAGCGGCGCTGATCGCTATCATCCTGCCGCGCAAGGAGCTGCGCGCCGAAGACCACGAAAGCTCGGAGCCCCCGTCCCGGGGGCGACTCTTGAGCACACTTTCCCCGGCCCGCCCCCGAGACGGGGGCGGGGAGCAAGTAAACCAGATCCCCTGGGAAGAGACACGTTTTGCCCTGCTCTCCCTGCTGCTCTATGCCCTGCTGTTCACCGTCGCAATCAGTTTGGGGAACAAGAAATTCGACCGCTACCAACTGCCGGTCTATCCGGCGCTGGACCTGGTGGCCGCCGTTGGATGGGTGGAAGCCGCGCTGTGGGTAAAGCGCACTCTCCGTCCCACGTCCCCGACATGGACCTTTCTGAGCCGCATCCAGGTTCCACTGATCCTGAGCGCCGCCGTCGTTGCACAGATCGTGCTGACTGGGCTAACCTACCCCTATTACTTCAGCTACTACAATCCCTGGATGGGCGGCCCGCGCAAAGCCCTCGAGGTCATGCTCATTGGCAGAGGAGAGGGCATCGAACAGGCGGCCCACTATCTCAACCAACAGCTCAATGCGGGAGCCCTCAACGTCTACTCCTGGTACAACCGGGGCAGCTTTTCTTATTTCTTCGATGGGGAAAGCACCCACATGCCCACCGCATACCAGTGGAGCAAGGACGAGGTCAAAGCGGTTCTCGATGCCGACTACGTGGTCATTTACGTCCACCAATGGCAGCGAAAAATGCCAGAGCGCTTTCTGGATTACCTGGCCCCCCAGACGCCCGTGTTCAGCTTCTCCAATAATGGGATCGAATACACGCGGGTCTACAAACTCGAGCACAACGCAGAACTCACCGCGGAGCCAACTTACGTCAAAGCAGATGCACAGGTAGGAGAACCCATCCTCCTGGAAGGCTACAGCTTGCCGAAACGCGAGGTGGCCGCCGGGGAAACCCTCCCGATTGTACTCTCCTGGCGCGCGCTGCAAGCACCGGAAGAGTCGTTGAAAGTCTTCATCCATATCCTCGATGAGGCCGGCGCGCTCGCTGCGCAAAGTGACTCCGAGCCGGTCTTCTGGCTTCGGCCCACGAACGATTGGGAAGAAGGCGAGCAAATCGTAGATCGCTATTACATCCCCCTGCCGCCGGAACTGCCCGCGGGCACCTACACCGTCATGGCGGGAATGTATCGCTCATCCGGGGAGCGGCTTCCCATCACACAAGGAGGAGCTGCCGCAGGAGATGTGCTGAACCTGGGCCAGATCACGCTGAAAGCCCAGACCCCCTAAAAAAAAGCGACGCACTTACAGGCACGCGTGCCTGTAAGTGCGTCGCCCTTTGCAGGCCTTTTCTAGACCTCGATATCCGCGACGGAGTTCAAGATGTGGGTGGGACGATAGGGGAAATTCTCCACCTCCTCAAGGCGCGTGACGCCGCTCAGTACCAAAATGGTCTCCATGCCGCTTTCGACGCCGACAACCACATCGGTATCCATGCGATCGCCGATCATCACCGTGTCCTCGGAATGGATCCCCAGGTAGTTCAGTGCGGAACGCATCATCAGCGGATTAGGTTTGCCCACGTAGAAAGGAGCTTTGCCGGTCGCTTTTTCGATCAAAGCCGCCATAGCGCCGCAGGCAGGGACAATACCACGCTCCGAAGGCCCGGAGGCGTCGGGGTTGGTGGCGATGAACCGTGATCCGGCGGCGACCAGACGGATCGCCTTGGTGATCATATCGATGTTATACATATTGGTCTCACCCAGCACCACATAATCCGGGTTGATGTCGGTGATCACGTAACCGACCTCGTGCACCGCCTCCGTCAGACCGCTCTCCCCAATGACGTACGCCGTCCCCCCGGGGCGCTGTGCCTGCAAGAACCGGGCCGTCGCCATTGCCGAGGTAAAAATCCGCTCCGGCGGGATCTCGAGGCCGGCAGCCTGCAGGCGGTGTGCCAGATCGATCGTCGTAAACCTCGGGTTATTGGTCAACACCAGGTACTCCGCCTTGCGCTCCTGAAGTCGCGCGATAAAGGCATCCGCGCCTGGGATAAGCTGGCGTCCGCTCACCAACACGCCATCCATATCCGTAAGGTAGTTCTTAACTGCTTTTGCTTTCATTTTTCCCTCTGCTTAAATTGCTATGATTCAGAATAGTAACGCGGGTCGGATGACGCCGCACTCAGATCGCCGTATAATTCCGGACGGCGATCCCCAATCGTATCCAACTCAAAAGCGCCGGGACGCAGAACGATGCGTTTCTGCCGGGCCAGCGCGGGGTCGATCTCCGCATATCCGATACCCTCTCCATCGGCCAGTTCCTCCAACACGTTTCCGCCGGGATCGGTAATCTGGCTGTGTCCAAAAAAACCGAATCCGCTCTCTTCGCCGCAGCGATTGCAGGCCAGGACGAAGACGCGATTCTCGAGCGCGCGGGTGCGGGTGATGAACAGCGGGGCGTTCTGCGATCCGTCTGGCCAGTTGGTGGGCAGCGCCAGCAAATCCGCACCGCTCAAGGCCAGCACCCGTGCCGCCTCAGGAAAGCGCAGATCGTAGCAAATCAACATGCCGATCCGCCCGATGGCCGTCTCCCACACCCGGAACCCGGTATCCCCCCGCACAGCAAAGCGATCCACCCCCAGCAGGGGCAGGTGCGCCTTGCGATAAACGCCGATCAGCCCCTCCGGGCCCAGCAGCGCCGCGGTATTGTAAACCTGCCCGGCAGCGTGCGGGACCCGCTCCAAGAGCCCCACGACCATATAGGGGCCACCCGCCGGGTCAGCCCGTTCAGCACAGGCCTGCACCAGAGTCCCCATCGAAGGTCCGGGCACCGGCTCAGCCGCCGCCCACGCAGCACCCGCTTCTGCGAAGCCATACCCCGACAGCGCGCACTCCGGGAAGACCACCAACCGGGCTCCACACGCCACGGCAGCATGAAAAAGAGCCAGAATCTTAGCGCGGTTCTCCGCTACCTGCCCCAATTTGGGGTCCATCTGCGCTACCGCTACCTTGACCATCCGCTGCACCTCCCGCCTCCATCCTGGAACCGCGGGCATCCTGCCCGCATCTGCCGCACTTCCCGCCGCTATCCTGGGATCACGAACGTTTTGCCCGTCACCTTGGCCGATCCGCTTACTGCGCCGCCAGGGCGTAGAAAGCATCCAGATCCACCTGCGAGAAAACAGTATCTACCCTGATGAGTGCCTGTAGGACAGCAGCGCACTCTTCTTCGCTCATCGTGCTGATCCACTGGACGATATGCGCTTCCGTCCGCCGCAGGAGGCCCTCATAGGCCTCACGGCCTGCCGGCGTCAGGTTCAAGGCCACACGACGGCGGTCACAGAGATCTTTCTCCCGGAGCACCAATCCGCGCGATTCCAATCCCTGAATCAGCTTGGACATCGTGGGCAGCGAGACCCCCTGAAAATCGGCCAGCGTGGAAAGACACGCCTCGCCTTCGCGGAAAAGATAAGCCAGGACCCGGAACTGCGGCTCCGTAAAAAGTCCGGCGCTGTGGATGCGCAAATCCTTGCGCATCACCGTCGTCAGCCGTGGGGTCACCTCAATCAGTGCATGGGCACAGCGCAGTCGTGTCGATAGTTCTTCCATCGTTTCACCCTTCAGGCCCTAAAAGACATCGGAGGGCCAGGAATTTGTGGGATTGTTATACAGCTATCCCCGCGGGGTCGGCAGCTTCGGACAAAGGACCGCACACACGCGCTCCCGAACCGTCTCGATGGGCGCATCGGCAGCGATGATTAGCCACCGCTGCGGTTCGGCCGCCGCCAACTCCAGATACCCGGCCCGAACACGTCGGTGAAATTCCAACGCCTCGCAGTCCAGGCGGTTCATCTCCCCACCCCCGGAAATCCTCCTCCGCAGCCCCACCTCAGGATCAAGATCCAGATAGAGCGTGAGATCGGGTATCAGCCCTCCGGTAGCAAAACGGGTGATATAGCGCAGATCCTCCAGCGAAAGCCCACGGCCGTATCCCTGATACGCGTACGTGCTGTCGAAGTAACGATCGCAGACCACCAGCTTCCCTTCCGCCAGCGCAGGGCGCACGACCTCTGCCACAAGCTGCGCCCGCGAGGCGGAGTAGAGCAAGATCTCAGTCCGGGAACTCATCTCGGCATGCTGGGGGTCGTGAACCAGGTCGCGGATCCGCTCGCCGATGCGCGTGCCCCCCGGTTCCCGCGTCCGCAGGACCGGGTAGCCTAAACCCTCCAGCCATGAAACCAATAAGGGGAGCTGGGTGCTCTTCCCACTCCCCTCCGGCCCTTCCAGCGTGATGAAAAGTCCTGCCATCCTCACCCTCAGTCCCGCGTATAGATACGCACGTACCGATAAGGTTCCTTGCCGTAAGATTGAGAATCCAAATCGGCCGCCCGGGCCAGCTCATGCTGATAGCGGCGGATATACGCATCTTGGGGAGAGAGATCGACGGCCGGTGACTCCCGCCCCACACGACGGATCGCCTCCTCCGTCTCGTGCATCGCCTGGCTGAAAGCATCCTCCTTGGGCTTACGCTCCTCACCACCCAGATGGAAAAGCTCAGAGAGGAAAGTCTCCATCTGCGCCACGGTATTGGCCCGCAGGACATAGATGGGAATTGCGCGGCGCTCAGCATCCGAGATCACCTTGGGACGTCGGCGGAAATATTGCTTAGAGGTTACTACCACCTCCGCATCCGACAACGTCTCCACAATCTGGATCCCCACCTGCAAGCTCTGCGCCGCGTAGATCAAACGGTTGCGCGCCACCCCGAAAGGATAAACCCGCACCTGCTTGAGTCGGCGGGGCTCCTGAGCGGTAAAGGGGTGTGCGTGCGCCGGTGCCCCTAACTGCTCCTCCGCCTTGACAGGGAAGCCATCAGCTACCGCGCTCTCCTTGCGAATAGCCCCCTCGGCATCGCGGTAGCGCAGTTGCGCACCCAGCGGTTTCCCACGCAGCAGAGCATCCACCGACAGCATCACATTCTCGTGGACCAGGACCTGCTGACGGTCCTGAATCTCGACTAAGATATCGAACGTCGGAGGAGAACGGCGCTCCAACACTGTCTTCTGAGTGCCACGGTGGCGCGCTTCCTCATCGGAAAGCGTCACACTCTCAATGCCACCGACCAGATCGGAAAGCGTGGGATTGAGCAGCAGATTATCCAGCGTATTGCCGTGCGCCGTGGCAATCAGTTGCACGCCGCGCTCGGCAATCGTACGCGCGGCCATCGCCTCCAACTCGCGCCCGATCTCATCGATGACGATGACCTCCGGATTGTGGTTCTCCACCGCCTCGATCATCACCTCGTGCTGCAGGCTGGGCATGGCCACCTGCATCCGCCGCGCTCGACCGATGGAGGGATGCGGGATATCGCCATCCCCGCCGATTTCGTTGGAGGTGTCTACCACCACCACACGCTTCTTGTCCGCAAGGACCCGCGCGGCTTCACGGAGCATGGTGGTCTTCCCCACACCGGGGCGTCCCAATAGCAGCACGCTCTGCCCCGAGGCAATCAGATCCTCGACGATGTCGATGGTGCCATAGACGGCCCGTCCCACGCGGCAGGTCAATCCAACGATGTCCCCTTTGCGGTTACGGATCGCAGAGATGCGATGTAGTGTCCGGGTGATGCCGGCCCGATTATCGGCATCGAACTCCCCAATCTGCTCCACAACATGCTGGATTTCAACAGGGGTAACCTCACTGGCGCGCAGCACGATCTCATCGGTCGTATAGCGCGCCGTAGGCACCCGCCCCAGATCCAAGATGACCTCTAACAGGTCATCACGTCGTCCAATTTTATTCAATGCCTCCTGGATGTCTTCAGGGAGAACCTTCATTAAAACATCCAGGTCATCCATCATTACTTGCGTTCCGTTCATACTTTCCTGGCTAGACTGTCGATAAAAAAGTCAAGGATTTCCCCACCCCTGCTTAATTAATTTTACCACGCTCTGAGAAAAGGGGAAAGTAAGTAAAGCTAATCTTTTACTTGACAAGCAAACATCTCATGTTACAAATGCTGTCGTCAGGCCGCGCACCCGGAAGGAACTGCCAGAGCCACACCACGACCGGGCAACACCCAACCCATCGACGGAATAAGGAGATTAGCCAGCTATGATCGCGGAACAATCTGACGGCGCTTTGACCCCCGGACGGGGTAAAGGTGCTCTGCACCAGGTGGCGCGCCGATTCCTGCGGCTCGATCCGCCCATCCCAGACCGCAGCGAATCCGAGGTCCAGGCCGAACTCTCACGGAATTACAACTGGAACTTTCTCTTCAATATGCTCGAAGGTGCCAGCTACAAATTTGGGGTGAGTTTTATCGCATCCAGCACGATCCTGCCCCTTTTCATCACCAAATTAACCCCCACCCCGCTCTTGCCCATCGGATTGATCGGCGTCATCGCCCAGGGAGGGTGGTTCCTCCCGCAGCTTTTCATGGCGCGGCTCGTGGGGCGGCTGCCCTATCAAAAGCCGGTGGTAATCAAGCTCGGTCTCCTCATCGAGCGGATCCCTTGCTGGATCATAGCCCTGAGTGCCCTCGTGGCCGTGC
>JAVEWB010000120.1:0-6952 GCA_034004765.1 Anaerolineae bacterium | reverse complement strand
GGTCCTATGACAATATCGGTCACCTGACCTTGCTTCATGGGGTGACCATAGGGAGTGTAAAAACCACAGACGCTCATGGTGCAGAGGCGACTTTGCCGTTCCGGCCGTGATCGTGCGGGTGTAGAGAGGCCTCCTGGCCTTTGGTTTCCTCCTTTCTCTGGGAGCCCCCATCAATTGGGGGCTCCCCCTTTTTCACTGTGCCTGGAACACCCTGGGGGCTTTTGTCCGTGGCGGAACAGCGCCCACAAGCGTTTTTCTCTCTTCCTGTGTCAAAAATACGATACTGAGTATAATTTGTCCGACCGCCACCTTTTTCCTGGCCGGCGGCGCAATCTTTTTGAAGGGAGCTTGCGGATGTTCTCACTTTGCCCGGATGACATAGGCATCCTCCTCACGTATCGGTGTGTGAGTGAATGCGCGCACTGTCTCTATAACTGCGGCCCACGGCATACGACGGTGATGACGACGGATACCTTGCGGGAGGCACTGGAGGCTTTGGCGGTCTATCCGCAGCGGCCTCAGGTGCATTTGACAGGCGGCGAACCTTTTCTCTATTACCCCTTGTTGCTCGAGGGGGTTCGCATGGCGGCTGAGCGCGGTATCTGGGTCTATGTGGAGACCAGTGCTGCCTGGTGTACAGATGAAGAAGAGGCGGCGGTGCGTTTCACCGAACTCCGCGAGGCAGGACTTCAGAGCGTGCTGATCAGTTGTTCGCCCTTTCACGCAGTGCGCATCCCGCCTGAGCGCACGCTTCGCGCCATCCGTGCTGCCCAGCAGGCGCTGGGAGCTGATCGCGTGATGGTTTATCAGCGGGCTTTTATGGATCTGATGCGGCGCTTCGGTGAAACCCGCCCCACGCCGCTGGTTCGCTATGAGGAGGCCTACGGGCTTGATGGGGCAAAGCGTCTGCTGTGGGACGGCTACGGTATCATTCCTGGTGGGCGGGCCGGGTACCGTTTGGGCCATCTGGTACGGCGGCAGCCTCCCGAAGCCTTTGCGGATCAAGACTGCGCCTGGCCCTTGCTCTATGCGCAGCACTCCCACATGGATCTGTACGGCAACTTCATCCCTGCCTTCTGCGGGGGGCTAACCGTGGGGAATTGGCATCAGCTTCCCCAACTCCTGGCTGAGTTCCAAGGCGCGCATTACCCGCCGCTTATTGCCCTCCTGGCAGAGCGCGGGCCTTATGGACTGTTCGAGATGGCTCGGGAGCGGTATGGCTATCAGCCGCTGGAGGAAGGGTACGTTGGCAAGTGTCATCTCTGTGTCGATGTACGTCGCTGGCTGGTGACGCAGGGGGACTTTCCTGAATTATGTCCGACGGAGTTCTACGATAATTTTTGAACGCTGCCCCTTCTATGGGGAAGGGGCAGCTTAAGCACATGGCTAACGGATGATTTCTCCGTTGCGTTTGTAGACGCGCACGACCTGTGGGTGCAGCGAGGTAAGGACTTCGTAATTGATGGTCTCGGCCCACTGCGCGACCTCTTCGGCTTTGATGCTTGCAGAGCCCTGTTCCCCAATGACAACGACCTCATCTTCTACCTGTACGTCCGGGATGTGGCTGACGTCGACCACAATTTGATCCATGCTTACACGGCCCCGGATAGGAGCTCGCTGCCCGTGGATCAGGACTGCACCCCGGTTGCTGATCAAGCGATGGTAGCCATCCCCGTACCCGATCGGCACGAGGGCTGCGGCCATGGGCTCTGAGGTGGTGTAAGTCCGGCCGTAACCGATGGCACTTCCCGCCGGGAGTGTGCGAACCCGCACTACCAGGCTTTTCAATGTCAGTCCTGGACGAAGCGGGAAAGGCGCGATACAGTCTGCCGACGGGTTCAATCCATAGAGGAGGATGCCGGGCCTCACGGCGTCCAGATGCGCTTCGGGTAAGGAGATGACCCCGCCGCTGTTGCAGATATGGCGCATCGGGATCTGGAAGCCGGCCTGTTCCAGCGTCTGTAGGACTCCCTGGAAGGTGTGCCATTGATCTAACATGGGTTGGCGATTAGCTTCATCGGAGGTGGCGAAATGTGAGGAGACGCCTTCTATCATCAGATGGGGCAGCTTGCTGACGAATCTGGCGAAATCGAGCACTTCCTCCGGAAACAGCCCAAAGCGTGACATCCCGGAGTCCACTTTGATGTGGATGGGAGTGGTCGCGGTAGCCTCTTCGGAGAGGCGGAAGGCAATGTCACGGTCGATCACGGTAGGGGTCAGGTGGTAGTTCACCAGAAGGGGGACCCCTGACTGCGGTGTATACCCCAGGATCAGAATGGGGGCTGTGATCCCAGCTTCGCGCAGCCGCACACCATCGATGGTCCGGTGCACGGCAAGATAGGTGGCACCATTTTGCAATACGGTGCGTGCGACCTGGACTTCATTGTGGCCGTAGGCATTCGCTTTGATGGTGGCAATGATCTGGGTATGGTCTCCGATGAATGCTTTTATAGCGTGGGTGTTGGCGGCAATGGCGTCCAGATCGATCTCTGCCCAGGTGACGACTCCTTCGGGTGCAGTCATACTTTTCACTCCTCGGTGATTATCTCCCGGTTGGGAATGACAGGCTGCGGAGCGCTCCTGTAAGAGAGTTCCCTGTTCTTCTCCGGGCCAGAGAGATGCGGGTGTTGGTTGTTGTGAAAGCTTTACCTTTTCCACTGTATTTTCCTTGTGGGCGAAAGATGCGGGCTATCATACCCTATTTTGGCTGTCGGGCAATCCTGGAACGAAGCCTCCCGCAGGTTTCCGACCTGCGGGAGGCTGTCGATGTTCATTCGAGTGCGCTACGGCAGGATCATAGCCTCGCGCTCCGGCCCGACGCCGATGAAAGTGATGGGCACATTGACCAGGGCCTCGATGCGGTCGATGTAGGCCTGGGCCTCGGCCGGGAGGTCCTCACGGCAGCGCACCTGGCTCAAGTCGGCATCCCAACCCGGCAGTTCCTCATAGATGGGGGTACAGCGTGCCAGCAGGCTATCTCCCCATTCTGCCGGGAAGTGCTCGAGCCGTTTCCCCTCTGCTTCATAAGCCACAGCAATCTTCAACGTGGGGAACCCACTTAACACATCCAGTTTGGTGAGTGCAATCTCTGTCAGCCCATTGACCTGCGCTGCATACCGCAGAATGACACCATCCAGCCAACCACAACGGCGCGGCCGGCCCGTGGTCGTGCCGTACTCGTGGCCTATATTCCGGATCTGCTCTCCTATGGTATCTTCTAATTCTGTAGGGAAGGGGCCGGCCCCGACGCGGGTTGTGTAGGCCTTGGCGATGCCAAGAACGCGCTTGACCTCGCGTGGCCCAAACCCCAATCCGGTGAGTGCTCCACCGGCGATGGGGGAGGAACTGGTGACATAAGGGTAAGTCCCCAGCGTCAGATCCAGCAGCGTCCCCTGAGCGCCTTCGCAGAGCACCTCTTTACCTGCTGCCAGTGCCTCCCCGACGAGTGCCGTTCCGTCGGTAAGATAAGAACGTAGTTGCTTGGCGGCTTCCCGCAGCTCTTCCACAATGGGGCCAACCAATTGCGGCTCTACTCCGTAGAGATGCATCAACTGTTCGTTGTGGGTTTTGGTCAGGGCGCGGACTTTGACGGCAAAGGCGTCCGGATCCTGCATCATCCCCGCTCGCAGTCCTACACGATGCGCTTTGTCCGCGTAGGCTGGGCCGATCCCCCGTTTGGTGGTGCCGAGGGCTTGCTGTCCGTGGCGAGCCTCTGCTGCGCCATCCAATAGCCGGTGTGTCGGTAGGATCAATTGAGCCCCCGCGGCGATTTTTAGCCTTTCCGGCCCTATAGCAATGCCTGCTTGCTGGAGATTGCGCATTTCCTCCAATAGGCGGGGCGGATTGAGGACGGTTCCTGCACCGATCAGACAGAGTGCCTTGGGATACAAGATTCCCGAAGGGATGAGGTGCAGCGCCAGGGTGTGTCCTTCGGCAACGATGGTATGTCCTGCGTTGTCTCCACCATTGTAGCGTGCTACCAGATCGGCTTGCGCGGCAAAGTAATCGACTACGCGCCCTTTTCCTTCATCTCCCCATTGGGTCCCGACGACGATGGTAACTGGCATGTGAGCCCTCCTTTCCTTTTCCCCTTGGGATTTTCAAATGCACGGGGAATACAGCCTATAGCTGCCAGTTCAGTTTTACCACAAAGCCGCAGAAAGGAAAAACAGGCGTTTTCGTGCATACCGCAGTCACGCACGAAAACGCCTGCTCCAAATCAGGCAGCTTCTTCGCTTTGCTTTTGTTGCGTGGGTGTCCGAAGGGGCAGGAGTACGTGGAATTGACTGCCAGGGCAGGTCTCTTCGTTGTAGCCTGGACTCTCGACCCAGAGGTGTCCACCGTGGGCTTCTACGATCCCTTTGGCAATCGCCAGCCCCAGACCCGCGCCGCCGCCTTTGAACTTTGTCTTGCCCGAAGAGTGGAGGGCGACTTCCCCGGTGTGATAGAATTTGGTGAAGACCAGTTCGTGAAATTCCGGATCGATGCCGATACCGGTGTCGCTTACAATGATTTCGATACCCTCGGTGGGCAGGCGGCTTTGTCCCTTTTTAGCCTCATGTCCTGAGATGGTGATCGATCCGCCATCGGGGGTATATTTCACCGCGTTGCTGATCAGATGATAGAAGACTTTCTCGAGTTCGTTCGCGTCCCCTTCGATTTGGGGAAGGGTGGGTAGCGTGATGGTGAGCTTCAGGGAGCGCTTTTTGAGAATTGTGGTGAACCTCTCTCGTGTTTCCTCGATGAGTTGCGCAACACTGAGCGGTTCCATGTATAGCTGCAACATGCGACTGTCGATTTTGGCCATATCCAGCATGCTGTTGACGATTTCCTGCAGGCGTTTTGCTCCGTTGTAGATACCTCCTAGCATCTGCTCATGGAGGGGATTCTTGAGCACTTCAGGGTCCGTGAGCATAATCTGGCTGGATCCCAATAGCACCGTGAGCGGCGTGCGCAATTCATGGGCGGCCACATTGATGAATTCGGATTTGGTACGGTCCAGACGCTCCAGTTGTTCGTAAGCACGGGTGACGTTGGCGTAGAGTCGTGCATTTTAGAGCGCTACGCCAGCCTGTCCGGCAAATGCCGAGGCCAGCGTGGCGTCTTCCTGTGTGTAAGGTGTGGGCGTCTCTCGGGCCAGTGAGATCTGGCCGATGACTTCCCCTGAATGGATGAAGGGAATTCCCAACCAGGAATGCGCGGGGGGAAGTCCCTTCACGAAGACCCAACTGGGCCATTGGTTGACATCGGGGATGAGCAGCGGCTGCTGGGTGCGGTAGATTTGCCAGAAAAGGTCGTTGTCATCGGTGATGCCGACGCGGATCTTGCGCAGCTCCGTCCCGGAGGGAAATCCGCGGGCTGCCAGGATCTCGAGTTCCGTACCGTTGCTCAACATGACGGAACCGCGATCGTAAGGGACAATCTCCCCCAGGTTGTCCAGGATTAGCTCCAGAACCTTTTCCAGGTCCAGGGTCTGAGAAAGCGCGCGCCCGATGTTATACAACCTCTCTGCCAGTAGACGCCGCGAACGCTCACGCGTATAGATCATCGCGTTCTGAATGGCAATGGCAATCTGCGCGGCCAGAGATTGAAAGACCATGACGTCATTGTAGTCGAACGCTTCAGGCGTACTGCTTTGCAAATCGAGAACTCCCAACAAGGTGTTGCTGACTTCCAGGGGGAGAACCAATTCTGAATGAAAGTCAGGGGAGAGGTCCAGCCCTGCATTGCGCTCGTCTTGCAGGACGTCGTGAACCCACGCTGACTGGTGATTCTGAATGGCCCAGCCGATAAGCCCTTGGGGCTCTGAATTCGAGGTAGAATTTTCTGATGGCGCGAGGTACCCTGTCTCGCCTGTACTCACTTGCCGGCGGATGCAAGGGCCGGCTTCGTCCAGCAAGAAAATGCCGACGTAGGAATACTCGTGGCGTGCTTTGATGAGTACTACAATCTCGTCGAGCAGGGTGTCGAGGTCCGGCATGGAGGTAAGGCGCTGCCCCACTGCGACCATCGTCTCCAGTGCGCGGCGCGTTGCAACGTTGGCCCCAGCTTCTACCTTTTGTACTTCGTCCTCTGCCATGCTCAGTCCGCCTTATTCGATTGCCGGCGTCCTCAAGGGTGGATTTTGAAATCCGCTCTTGAGCCTTACCCCGGCTTACTTTACAATAGCATGGAAATTGCTGTAGCGCACAACACTTTTGTTAAAAATATGTTACTTGCCGGACATCTTTTTCTAACTTAACGGTGCTCGGAGTCGGTAGGTAGATCGGTCTGGGAGAAACTCTCAGGAAGCAGATGGTCTAGAGTATATTCACGATAGGTACCATCGGGCCAGGCAATGAAAACGGGGGTATCGAGATCGCTGAATTCTCTGAGCACCTGGCGGCATGCCCCGCAAGGCGTCCCTCCGTTCGCGGTAACGACCGCGATGGCGCTAATGCGTTGCGCGCCTTCGGAGACGGCCTTGAAGATGGCGACCCTTTCTGCGCAGAGGCACAGCGGATAGACGGCATTTTCGATATTGCAGCCGGTGAAGATGGCCCCGCCTTCTGTCTGAACGGCTGCCCCCACTTTGTAATGGGAGTAAGGCGCATAGGCGCGCTCCTGTGCCGCGATGGCCTGTCGGATCAAATTCTCGCACTCGATCGGTTTGGGCTGATTCATGGTTCCCTTCTATTCTGCATTAGCTGCAATTCTTGTCGCTCGAACTTTTCGAATACGGCGGCCTGTAATCTCTGTAACCTCAAAGGTCGCATCACCGAAAATCAAGCGTTCACCGACGGTGGGGACGTGTCCAAGCTGGTTGTAGATAAAACCGCTCAAGGAATCCGCCTCTTCAAGGGGGAGCGGAATATCGAGCATGTTCTGAACATCATCCAGTGGAATCCGTGCTTCGAAGAGATAAGAACCATCATTCTCAAAGACAGCTTCGGGCTCCTCTTGATCGTATTCG
>JAVEWB010000119.1:0-7006 GCA_034004765.1 Anaerolineae bacterium | reverse complement strand
GCAGCTTCGGGGATGGAGCGTGCTCTATCTACCCGAGGTCGTTGCTGCCGCCGAACTCCCCCCGTTGATGGCCGCCTTCAAGCAACAGCAGTATCGCTGGGCCAAGGGTGCCGCGCAGACTTTCCGCAAACTGATCGCCCCTATCCTGCACTCAAACCGGCTCACACCTATCCAAAAGCTCATGGCGTTCCTGCACCTCAGCGCTTACATCACGCAGCCGCTCTTTCTGCTCATGCTGCTCTTGACGCTCCCCCTCGTGATCTACAACCCTCCTCTGCCTTACGTGACAGCTATGTTGGGTACCACCCTGACCATTCCTCCTCTGCTGTATGTCTTGGGGCAAATAGCACTCTACCGTGACTGGCCGCGCCGCATTTTGAACTACCCTATGCTGATGCTGTTAGGAGTGGGCGTTGCCTGGAACAACACGCTGGCGCTGATCGATGGGTTGATGCATTGGGGCGGGCCTTTCGTCCGCACTCCCAAGTTCCAGCACCAGGCACGAAAGGGAAAGTGGCAGCAGGCCACCTATAAAATACGCTGGGATCCCAGAATCATTGGAGATTTCTGCCTGGGGCTCTATGCACTGATCGCACTCTGGTATGCCTGGAGCGACAAGGCGGAAAACCTGATCCCTTTCGCACTCATCTACGCAGCAGGAGAAGCGCTCGTGATCGGGACAACGCTGGCACAGGCAAAAGCCATGCAGCGAACCGCATCGGAATGACCCGTACAGTATCACACCCATCGAAAAAAGGCAAAGACCGCGCGGTCTTTGCCTTTCTCTTCATATCCTTACAGCCTGTCTAGGCTTTCTTTTCCTCGGTCACTTCGGGCTCGGCAGGTTTTGCCGGGCTGACGGAATTTGCTGCCAGCGGCGGGTGAGGGGGTTCCTCAACCTTATTCTTGGGCAGCGGGGTATTGTCCACTTGAGGTGGTTTGAGATCCTGTGGCATGATGGTCTGACCTCGCAGATAAGCCCCCTCATTGATCAAGAGGGACTTAATCGTCAGGTCTCCCCAGACACGCCCGGTGTCCAAAATCTCCACCCGATTTGCACTGATATTCCCACGTACAGCACCAGAAATCGAGACGTTATTTGCCTTCAATTCTGCCAGGACCTTGGCGCTTTCCGTAATCACCAGATTGCCGGTGGTCTCGATGTTGCCTTCGACAACACCATCGACCCGTATGCCCCCATCGCCTTTAATGTCTCCCTTGATATGCGTATTGGGGCCAATCGTCGTCTCAATGGGCGGAGCCACAGGGCGAACACCAGTTGGAGATGCAACCGTCATTGGCTGTGGCTGTGTCTCCTTTTCCTTGTCTTTTCCCCACATATAGTACTCCTCCTTCAAGCGTTGAATTCAGTAGTAAAAATCATCATACTCTGAGTCAGAGAATTGTCAAAAGCCGATCAAGCCACCACGAGCATCTGCCGTGCCTGTCCCAGGGCTTCCTGCTCCTCGGCGCTCAAGCTGTAAGAAGAGCGCCATTGTTGAAGGGGCTTGGCGTAGACACGAGTTTCGCGTCCATGCAGTCCGGAAAGCACCACCCCATTCCCGGAAACATCCACCAGTGCCAGCGAGAAGCTCTGATCGCCGCCAATATTAGGGAAGGCCTGATAGCGCACCATACCATAGCCCTGCACAGTATGCGGCAGAACCGCCTGGATGTATCCCAAAACCCCTTCGGTTTCATCGACGCGGCCTTCCAGCTTAGTCAACTTGCCAACAAGATCGAAAATTGTAGGTTGATCGGTCCCTTCCGAAAGCGTCAAGATGCGGCGATACCGCCCTTCCATCTGCTTGAGGCGTTTTTCCAGACTGTAGATCCAGTAGACCGCAATGAAAAGCAAAAGGGTCGATGCAATCACCCACGGGAGTAAAATACTATCCATATGGCACGCTTCCCTTCTTTCGTGTAGCTTCTTGGACCCTAACGGAGCATGATATCAGACTTCAAGTTGCCCGGCCAGAAGTAATCGCAGAACATCACACACTATCAAGGAGCAAGCTGGCGCAGGACTCCAACTTACAATCCCAAGCAGCTTGAAGCATTATAATGCCTTTTTGTCCTCTGTCGAATCTCATAGCGCTTGCTTTATCCACTCAATCCCGTATAATCCTCCACATTACCGTGTCAAATCTAATGAGAGGAAAATCGGCATGGAAAATCAAACCACCAAATGGATACTAGGGGGCATTGCTGCCCTCATCATTTTGTTGATCCTATGCACATGCTGCGTAGGAAGCATAGCTATAGCAGGATACTTCGCACAGAATATCGAGACACCCGAGGTGAGGTATCCGACTGACGAGTGGGAACCAGAAAATCCCCCCACCCCTATCGTAGAGCCCCTCTCCGACGAGGCATTGCAGACGCTCGCAGCGCTGGAAGAAGCAGTCATTCCCGACGCAGATCTGCATGAGTTAGGCATTCGCTTCTTAGGTGTGCCGTCCGACACGCCGCGGGTGGCATCCACCACAAGCCCGGATTATTCTGTGGGGACCCGGCATAAGTTCAACGTGTCCAATGTGGATACGGATGAACAGTTCGAAATCTACGCAGTGCTGGAATACAAGACAGATCACGTCTACATGTGGGTCGAAGAGGATGTCCCCTTCAATGAGTCCGCTCTCGAAGAAGCCGCCGAGCTCTTCGAAAAGCATACGTACCCCACCGACAGGGAATTTTTCGGTTCGGAGGCGAATCCCGGCATCGACGGTGATCCCCACCTGAGCATCCTCCACGCCCGTAACCTTGGTGGAACTGTCGCGGGATATTTCTCCAGCCCCGATCAGTACGTACGGGCAGTGCGCAGTGATTCCAACGAGATGGAGATGTTCTACATCAACATCGATAACGTCAATCTGGGCGATGAATTCTACAATGGCGTCCTGGCGCACGAGTTCCAGCACATGATCCACTGGAATAACGACCGCAACGAGGATACCTGGCTGAATGAAGGATGCTCCGAGCTGGCAATGGCATTGAATGATCGCGCCTATGGTGCGGGGGCCTACGACGTAGGCGGCAGCGACAGCTCTTACATGTACGTCCCGGACACCCAGCTCAACACCTGGCCCGAAGGTGTTGCGGGGGATGCCTCCGCCAATTACGGCGGCGCGTACCTGTTCATGGAGTATTTCCTGGGGCGGTTTGGGGAAGATGCCACGAAAGAGCTGGTAAATCATCCCCAGAACAGCATGGAAAGCGTGGACACGGTGCTCCAGGAACTGGGTGAATCCATCACCCACAAAGAACTCTTCGCCGATTGGAGCGTCGCCAACCTGCTGGATGACACATCCTTGGATGGCGCACGCTATGGCTATGAGGATATCGATCCGTACAACCCCAATATAGGCCAGAGCTATTTCATCAATGACTTACCCATAGAAAAGACCGCCACCGTACAGCAATACGGTGTGGATTACATCGAAGTCGAAGGGGAATACCCTGTTCGTTTCGCTTTCACCGGCTCGACCCAGGTCAAGCTCATGGACACCGACGCCCACAGCGGGGAGTACCTTCTGTGGTCCAACCGTGCCGATGAGTCCGACAGCCGCCTGACGCGCATTGTCGACCTAAGCGACGCGGATGAAGCCACCCTGAATTTCTGGATGTGGTATCACATCGAAGAAGACTGGGACTACGCCTATATCATGGCTGGAACGACCGACGACGGCACGCTCCCTGACGATTTAAGCGATCCCAAGATCATCTGGGACATCTTGGACGATGCCAGCACGGGATGCACCTCCAGCAATCCGAACGGGAATAACTACGGCTGCGGCATCACCGGCCAGAGCAACGACTGGGAAGAGGTCTCCCTTGACCTCAGTGCCTACGCCGGAAAAGAAATTGCCCTGCGGTTCGAGTACATCACCGATGCCGCCGTGAATCAGCCCGGACTGGCCATCGATGATCTCGAGATCATCGCCGATGGCAGCACCCTCATCGAAGATGATATGGAAGAAGAGGATCCGGCCTGGATTGCCGAAGGATTCGTCCGCCACGCCAATGTCCTGCCCCAAGAGTGGCTGGTCCAGCTCGTGACCTTTGGGAATGACACCGAAGTCGAGCCGCTGATCATCGCCGATGGGACAGAGGGAGAGTGGACCCTCCCCTTGAGCGCTAACACCGACCGCGCTGTAATCGTCATCTCCGCCCTGGCGCCGGTGACCACCGAATCCGCACCCTACACATACGCACTGAGCGAGGAATAAGCAGAGGAATCCCAACTCCTCTCCATACTTTTGAGCAGGGGCAGCTTTTGCCCCTGCTCAAAATGGGTACCCTAAAGGGTTACCCTTCCACAATGAAATAAGGGGCAGAAGAGTATGGCTTCAATTGGCATCTTCGACTCCGGCCTGGGTGGGCTCTCCGTGTGGCGCGAGGTTGTACGCTGCCTGCCCGAGGCAAGCACGCTCTACTTTGCCGATCAGGCACACGTTCCCTATGGACCACGGCCCCTGGAAGAAGTGCGCCAGTACACGAAGGGGATTACCGCCTTTCTCCTCTCCCAGGGAGCCGACCTCATCGTCGTAGCCTGTAATACAGCCTCTGGCGCCGCCCTCCACGCGCTGCGCCAGACCTTCCCCGACGTCCCCATCGTGGGGATGGAGCCTGCGGTAAAACCGGCAGCCGAGAGAACGCGCAGCGGCGTCATCGGTGTGATTGCCACGCCGGCCACCTTCCAGGGCGATCTTTTCCAAGAGCTTGTCGAACGGTTTGCGGCGGAAGTGCGCCTGGAGACCCAGGCCTGCCCCGGTCTGGTGGATGCGGTGGAGGCCGGCGACCTGGATACGCCGGAAACCGCGGCCCTGCTGAAGAAATACCTCCAGCCCATGCTGGATGCAGGCATCGATCACCTGGTCTTGGGGTGCACCCACTATCCCTTTCTGAGCGCCGCCATTGCAAAAGTAGCCGGGCCCGGCGTAACCCTGATCGATCCGGCACCTGCCGTTGCCCGTCAGGTGGCGCGTCTTCTGGATTCCCGCAAGCCTGCGGGCCCGCCGCACCACCGCTTCTACACCACGGGGGATCGTCAAACCCTGATCACGATGGCCCAACAACTGGTCGGCTACACCGGGCCCGTCCTGCAGGCAAAGTGGGAACAAGAAACCACAGTGACCGCACAGCCAACGCCAGAGGAGGTGGCATGATTCGTTCACTGTATTACACACAAGGGAAGCTTCAGACCGATCTTACCCCCCAGGCGATGGCTGCTGCGCTCCAGAACCCGCAGGGGCTGCTGTGGGTCGACTTCGAACAAGAACCTCCCAACACCTGCGAACCGCTGATGCAGGAAGTTTTTGGATTTCACCCCCTGGCCATTGCCGATGCACTCGAGCAATCTCACGTTCCGAAGTCCGATGATTGGGGAAGCTACCTCTATCTGGTGCTGCATGCCGTCGGATGCCAGGATAACGATTGTTCGGTCATCCAAACGCTGGAATTGGACCTTTTCCTGGGGCCGAACTACGTCGTCACCTACCAGGCCGAATCGCTCCCCGCCGTCGATCGGGTCTGGATGGCTTGCAATCGGGACGTGCGCCATCTGCAAAAGGGAGCCTGGCATTTGCTGTATCAACTGGCCGACGAAGTCGTTTCAGACTATATGCCCATCGTGGAGGATATCGACGCCACGATCGACGACATCGAGGATCAGGTTTTCGGGAATCCGGAAGCCGACTTACTGGAACGCATCTTCGCATTGAAGCGCGCCCTCCTGCATCTGCGCCGCATCACGGCGCCGCAGCGCGAGGTGCTGAACCGATTGAGCCGTGGGGACTACGCAGTCATTCCGGAGGGGAACGGGATCTTCTTTCACGACGTGTACGATCACCTGGTGCGCCTGTATGACCTCATCGACAACCTGCGTGACCTGGTAAGCGGGGTCTTAGACAGTTATCTCTCGCTGGTCAGCAATCGCATGAACGAGGTGATGAAAACGCTAACCGTGATCACCACGATATTCATGCCCATTTCCTTTCTCGCCGGATTCTTCGGCATGAACTTCTTCCAACCCACCGCAGCTATGGATCCGTGGACCAGTCAGGGGACCTTCAGAGCCACCCTTATCATTCTTGTCATGCTGCCGCTGGGGATGTACCTCTGGATGCGCAAGCGGGCCTGGATGTAACCGCAAGGTGCAACGCACGTCTAATAGCGCTGCAATGTACGAAGTATTTCGTCTATCGCGAGCCTTTCTATCGTAAGCAACTCGGACGTGCGTTGCACCTACAGATGTGGCAGCGCCTCATAGTACGGCTTGAGGCGCTGATATGTATCGTCCTGCATCTCCGGAATCACCCGGACCTCACCCACAGCCGACATGTAGTTGACATCGCCGCTCCAGCGCGGCACAATGTGAAAATGCACGTGGCCGGCAATCCCTGCCCCGGCAATGCTGCCCTCATTCACCCCTAAGTTGAAGCCGTCGGGATGATAAGAGTCCCGCAGGATGTGCAGCGTCCTGCGCACCAACGTCATCAACTCCAGCGAAGTCTCATCGTCCAGGGACTCAAGCGAAGGCGTATGCAGGTAGGGCACAACCATCACGTGGCCGTTATTGTAAGGATAGCGGTTCAACGTGATAAAGCAGTGGTCGCCACGATAAAGCACGTGCTCTTCGGCGTCCTCCGCCGCGATCTTCGTGCAGAAGACGCATCCCTGCGCGGGTTTCTTGTCTTTCAAAATATAGGCTAACCGCCATGGTGTCCATAATTGCCGCATTGTGCGTTCCTGTCCTTTCTCACGCCTCAGATCAGCCAAATCGATCCGCGCTCATCTGACCAGGCCAGCACCGGCGGCCAGTTCCTGCATCTCCTGGGTAATTGCCTGCCGGCGCATCGCCTGCAGCTCCGACGTCAGATCCTCGATGAGCCGTCCCGCGTTTTGTTTGGCCCCTTCCATCAATTGATAGCGGGTGGCATGTTCAGCCGCGGCCGAATCCAACAATAAAGCATAGAGGGCCATCACCGACACCTGTTCCACCAAC
>JAVEWB010000118.1:0-7037 GCA_034004765.1 Anaerolineae bacterium | reverse complement strand
TGAGGCTTTTCTAAATACTGCTCCTAACTGCTCACTTTACATTACGATCTTATCATCACCAGCAGCATCTTGAAGGGGGTGAGGGCAAGGAGAGCGTGGGGCTCGTCCGCCGGCATCACGATCATCTCGCCTGCCGTCAGGTGATGGGGCGTCCCGGAGAGCGTGACCTCCGCCTCGCCTTCCAGAACGTGCACCAACGCATCGAAGGGTGCGGTGTGCTCGCTCAATCCCTGCTCCGCATCGAAAGCAAAAAGCGTCACCGAACCGGTTGGTTTACTGACAATCTCGCGGCTGACCACCGCGCCGTCCTGATACGCGATCAATTCCACCATCTTCTGCACCTGTGACGTCGTTTCAGTCATGACATTCTCCTCTTAGGCCTAAACGTTTAATTTATCGGAAGTGTACCATAGAAATATCCGTTAGACTGTGACAAAAATCGCACAAGGAACAAACCCGCCAAACCGCCAAATCTATGCTAAAATATGTATGAAACTGTTCAACGGGATCTGCCGCCGCTCTGCGAAACCATGAATCATATATTGGCAGATTCCGAAGAAGAAAATTGACGACCGACTAAAAGCCCGGTGGTCTCTGAAATGAGACCGCCGGGCTCGGATTTAACCATCGAAAAGGGTTACTGTTTGGCCTGTGTGCGGACGCCTGCGGCGGCTGCCGCGATCGCCTTTTCCATTCCCCGATCGTTGTCATTCAGGCCGTAAATCACCACCTGGCTGCCCTCCTCACGGCCAATCCGCTCCAGGACATTGAGGCGGTAGATTTCCATAGCCCGCTCCCCCATCAACTCGGCGGCCTCCTGGAACTTCTGCGCCACCGACTTCTCCGCATCCGCTTCGGCGATCTTGGCCTGCGCGGAACGGCGGGACTGTGCCAGGATGCTCAGCTCCTGGATCAGGTCCTGCGGCACACGCACATCCGTGATCTCCACCGAGGAGACGTCCACACCGAAACGGGAGGCGGCAGTGTCGATAATCTCCTTGAGGCTGTGAGAAACCTTCTCACGTTCCCCCAGCAGCTCCGTCAGATCCAGCGAGCCGATTGTATCCTTGATCGCGCTGTTCGCCGCCTGGAAGACGGCTTCATGGTAGTTGACCACTTCCAATGCTGCCTTCTGGGGATTTTCCACGCGCCAGAAGATCACCGCCTCGCAGCCCACGGGGACATTGTCCGCGGTCAGCGTCTCTGCCGCCGTGATCACACGCGTCTGCACACGAAGGTCGAGCGTCATCGCCACCGACTCGTAGAAGGGCGGATACGGGATCACCCAAAAGCGCCCCGGGCCTTTCACGCCCACGAACTTCCCCATCTTGAGCACGACCACACGCTGGAACTCCGGCACGATGTAAAGGCCATTGCTTACCATCCCCGGCACAACCAGAGAGATAAAGCCACCAATAGCCATGATCACGTACCAGACGATCTCCGATCCCAAGAGATCACCGAGCAAAGTTGCCGCAAAGAGCGTGAGAATGAGGAGGAAGAAAAAGATGCCGAACCAGATCAACGAACGCAGGACACGCTGGACGCTGTTGAGATTCCGGTCTGTTGGAGATACTAACATCGATAACGGCTGCTGCATCGCAAATTTCTCCTTTCAAGGATATCAGACTTACTGGAGCTGCGCCGCACGTTCAAGAGTGCGCTGCATCCTTATTGTAGCACAAAGCGAAGGTTTGGGGTGTGCGGTGAAGCCGCACACCCCAAACCCCAATCAAATTTCAAATTCGGCGACCAGGAAGGTGTGATCGGAGGGACGCTCAGCCTTACGCGCCTCCACATCGATCCACGCATTGACCGATTTCGCGGCCAACGGCATCGTCGCCCAGATGTGGTCGATACGCCAGCCGACACCTCGCTCGATGGCCGCACGCGCGCGGTAATCCCAATAGGTGTAATGACCCGGTTCATCGGGATGATGGACGCGAAAAACATCGACGAAGCCCCAGCGCCGCACGTGCTCCAGCGCCGCCTGGGCCGCCGGGTGGAAGTCGACATGCCCGCGCAGACGTACCGGATCATAAATATCGATGTCCTCGGTCGCCACGTTGAAGTCCCCCATCCAAAGCAGCGGCTTGTCCGGATCGTAGTGGCGCTCGAACCAGACCCGCAGCCGCCCCAGCCAGGCCAGTTTGTACTGGAACTGATCGGATTCGGGGTCCCGCCCCTGCGGCACGTAGGTATTGACCACCGGGATACCCCCGACCACAGCCCGGATCAATCGGGCCTCATCAGGGTCCCCCCCATCTTTGAGGCCATAGGCGACATCCTGCGGCTCCTCACGCGTCAGCATGGCAACGCCGGCATAGGCCTTCTGACCGCGATAGATCACGTGGTAGCCTGCATCCCGGATGGGATCGGCGGGGAACTCGTCATCCTGAACCTTGATCTCCTGCACACACAACACATCCGGACGCTCGCGCTCCAGCCAGGCCAGGATTTGCTCCATCCGCGTGCGGATGGAATTTGCGTTATAGGTTGCAACTTTGAACCGCGTGCCACTCATCGACAGACCTCCTTTGCTAAGCCATACAGAGAATCATACGCCAAACGTCAAAATTAGGAAGTATCTGCTGTTACCCGATGAGCCAGTTGAGCCAGACCGTGACCGTCACCAGGCTCGCCGCCGTCGTCGCAAAGACGCTCAACGTGGCAAACGAGGTATCGGCCTCGAACTCTCCCGCCAGAATCGTGACCAGGACCGCCGTAGGCAGCGCGCAGTCCAGCACAAAAACATCGTGCGCCACGCCCTGCAGGCCCAGCCAGCGGGCCACGCCCAATCCCAGAAGCGGAGAGAGCACCAGGCGTATAATCAACACCACGACCAGGGCCGGCACCTGCAAGCTGCGCCAGTCACGATCCACCCCCCGGAACACCTGGGACAACTGCAAGCCCAGCACCGCCAGCGACGTCGGAACCGTGGCCACACTCAAAAGATGCACTGCCTTCATGACCGGCTCCGGCACGACCAGGTCTCCCAGATTTGCCAGCAGGCCAAAGACCGACGCGTAGAGCACCGGCACGCTCAGAAGGCGGCGCAGCGCCATCCCCGCCGTTGCCCTCCCCTGTGCCGCCAGGTAGACCCCCAGGGTTGCGACGAACACCGTGTTCACCAGAACGTAAATCGTAGCCGGCGGCAGTCCGCTCTCGCCGAAGGCAAAAGACACCACCGGATAGCCAAAGTTCCCCGAATTCACCAACAGCAAGGCAATCAAGAAAGAGCCGCGCGTTACCCCCTCCAAGCGCAGCCAGCGCGCAGCCACCTCGCCCAGCGGCCATAGGGCCAGCGTGCTCACGACCGACGCCAGGGCAAACCGTCCCAGTTCGGAGCTGCCAAGGTCGGCCCCCAGCAGCGATTCAAAGACCAGAGCCGGAAGAAAGATGTGGAAGGAAATTCGTGAAAGTGTGCCCGTATCCAACTTCAGCCAGGGTTGGGCCAGGGTCACGACCCCCACCGCCAGGAAGATGGGCAGGATGACGTTGATCAATATCGACATGCCGCAGGTGTCAAGGCTCCTTTTTGACGTAGTATGCCGCGGAAACAGGACTTTGTCAAAGCGAGAGAAGGGGAATAAGGAGTTAGGAATGAGAAGTTAGGAAGAAGGAAGGAGGGAGGGAGGGGTAGGCCAAAGTCAGGAAATATGTTAAACTTGTGGTCATGGCGCTGATCTTCGTACTCACGGTTTTGATCCATACGGTGGAAACGTGCGCCTACGCGGCCAGGCTGGCAGGCGCACGGACGGAACGCATGGCGCTCGCCAATTCGCTCTTCAACGTGCTGGCGCTGGTCGCGCGGGGAGCCAATATCATCGCCGGGCCACTCGTCGGCAGCCTGACCGATGTCGCGGTTTCCGGGCAGGCTATCGATACCCTCTTGGGAAACTACCGGGTGATGCTCTTGGGTGCAGCCTTGGGGACGCTGATCGGAGGACTGGCCATCCCCACCCTGAGCCGCGTCCTGGCCGCCGCCGTTGCCTCCTACGAACTCCGGGGATCGCTGCCGCAGGTCATCATCCGCGGAGCCTCGGTCCGCGGCCTCTGGCAGATCAAGCGGGGTTGGATGCCGCCGCGGCCCGGTGTCGTGCGGCAGTCCTGGCGCAGCCCCCTCCCCAAGCGCTTCTTGCTTGCCAGCATCTTTGTCACCGCTGTCTACACGGTCAGCAACTTTGCCGCCCTCTACGCCAGCGCAGTGGTGCCGGAAGGAGCGCGCACCGCCACCAGCCTGGCACCCTTGCTAAACGGACTCGGCACCCTGTTGAATATCTTTTTCATCGATCCCATCGCCGCATTGATCACCGATCAGGCCCAGCACGGAGATCGCCCGCTATCCGACGTCACCTATATCACCATCTGGCAGATCGGCGCGCGGCTCATCGGCACGCTTTTAGCGCCGGTGCTGCTTGCACCTGCCGGCGATGCCCTGGCCACCCTCACCCGCTGGTTGATAACACAGCGCTAACCCCAAGAAAGGCATTGCACGAAAATGGCCCCCACACTGCCCCCAATCGAACTCATCCATGTCGCACAGGAGGACGCTCTGCCCGCCTGGATCACTCTGGAAGCCCTGGCACACTTCTTCCATACCACGATGCAGCCCTACAATGACGCACCGGATGAAATCCGTGCCGGATTGGACTATGCCCTCTCGCAAGAGCCCGGACGCGGCGGCTTCATCCTGCTTGCCGACATGGAGCGCACGCTGGTCGGGGCCCTCGTAATCCTCAACACCGGCATGCAGGGCTACGTGCCCGAACACCTGCTGCTGTACGTCACCGTTGCCCCTCAGCTTCGAGGCCAGGGGATTGGGCAGCGCCTGATCGAGGAGGCCATGAGAGCCTGCCCGGGAGAGGCCATCAAGCTGCACGTCGATCCCGACAATCCGGCCCGCCGTCTCTATGAACGCATGGGCTTCAAAGTCTCCTATTTGGATATGCGGTACCACAAAGCCCACGAGGAATAAAAAGGAGCGCGGGATGGATCCCGCGCTCCTAGGACAATCCAGCGGATTGTCCTACAAAAGATTCGGCATCGGCCAGAACTCGAACAGCGCGCCCACCGAGGTCCCTAACACGTTGCAGCGGATCACTTCGCCAAAGATCCGCGCCACGGAAAGCACCGTCAGACGCTCAGGGCGGCGTTCATCGGGGACCGGCACGGTGTTCGTCACCACGATCTCATCGATCTCATCCAGCGCATTCAGCCGCTGCACCGCATTGCCGGAGAAGATGCCATGCGTCCCGACGACTGTGACGTGCTTGACCCCTTCCGTCCGCAGATAGGTCACGACCTCCGCAATCGTCCCTCCCGTGGCAATTTCGTCATCGATCAGGATGACCCGCTTGCCGCGCACATCCCCCATGATGCCATCGATCGCCACGTGGTCATCCTCCAGGCGACGCTTCTCCCCGGCAGCCATGGGGAGGTTCAACGCCTTGGCCAGCTTGGACGCACGTTTCGCGTGGCCGATATCGGGGGAAACTACCACCGCATTGCTCAGATCCTGCCCTTGAAGGTGCTTGACGAAGACCGAGTGAGCGGTGAGGTGGTCCGTGGGGACGCTGAAAAAGCCGTGCACCTGAGGGGAGTGCAGCGTCATTGTAATCACATGATTGGTGCCGGCCGTCACGAGCAAATCAGCGATCAATCGCGCACCGATGGAGATGCGTGGGGCATCCTTCTTATCGGAGCGGGCATAGGAATAATACGGGATGACCGCGTGAACAGCCTTAGCTCCGGCACCTCGAGCAATATCCAGCATGAAGAATAACTCAACCAGATTATCACTGCACGGGGGAGAGATCGGCTGAACGATAAAGACATCCTTGCTCCGCACGCTTACACCCAGGTTCACGTTAAAATTATCATTGGCGAACTTGCGAGAAGTCGACGGACTGAGCGGCACGCCGAGATAATCCGCAATTTCTTGCGAAAGTGCAGGATTCGCCGAGCCACTGAAAATAAGAAATTTTTCTTTTAGCTCATTGTCATCTATGCTCACAATAAACCTCCTTCAGACAAGGCAAACTCACCTGCCAGTATAACATACAAAACGTGGCAAACAACCAAATCCTTACATTTGACTACCAACCGTTGGAGTGAACGCGCTCGGGCTTGTAACGCTGCACCGGCAGCTTGACCTCCTCCGAGTAGCCCACGGCGACCAGGGCCAACGGAAGCACGTGCTCCGGCAAGGCCAACAACCGACGAAGACCGGCTACCCGTTCCTCGTCGGGGTAGACCCCAAGCCATACGGCCCCTAACCCCAGTGCGTGAGCCGCCAGCAGCAAATTCTCTGTGGCCGCCGAGCAGTCCTGAACCCAATACCCCTCGAATTTCGCCTGTTCCAGATCGCCACAGACCAGGATCGCCAGCGGCGCTTCCAATAACATCTGCGAATAAGGATGAAACGTAGGAATAGCCCCCAACAACTTGCGGTCATCGATCACGACAAACTGCCAGGGCCGCTCGTTTCCGGCAGAGGGCGCACTCATGGCTGCCTCCAGCAGCTTCTGAACCTGCTCCGCGGACACCAGATCCGGCTTATATTGGCGGATGCTCCGCCGGGTAAGAATACCCTCTAACAGCTCCATACGTCGCTCCTTTCTATAATGAGGGTTTTGGCTGCGGCAAAAAGCGCCGCAGCCAAAACCTCCCTATCTACCTGCTTCAAGCCGTACCCGTGCGACCGCCTCCACCAACGGCACGGCGATCCGCTCATCACGGTCGCGGTGCTTCAGCTCCACAGTCCCCTGCTGCAAGCCGCGCTGCCCCACCGTCAGGCGCAGCGGCAGCCCGATCAAATCTGCATCCGTGAACTTGACCCCCGGGCTCTCCTCCCGGTCGTCGTACAGCACCGCCACCCCGGCAGCCCGGAGCTCCACATACAGGCGCTCCGCCGCAGCCATCACCGCGTCGTCTCCGGGCAGCGCCACCAGGTGCAGGGCATACGGTGCAGCAGCCAGCGGCCAAATCAGCCCCTGATCATCATGGTGCCGCTCGGCCAGACAGGCCAGCAGCCT
>JAVEWB010000117.1:0-7039 GCA_034004765.1 Anaerolineae bacterium | reverse complement strand
TGGGAGGGTCGAAAGGACCAGGGCGGCCACATGCAAAATCCCAAACATCAACGCCATCCGGAAGAAAATACGGTAGGATAACCTGGCCTCGACAGGAAGCAGGTCTTCCCCGCTGGCATACGGCTTATATTTCCCTGGGGAGTCGACTCCCCGCGCCGCTATCGCTTCCCCCAGCCGATAGAGCCCATAAGCGAGCAGCAAATAAATGCCCAGGGCCACAGGTGGACTCAGCCAGAAAGTCTCCATCCCTTCACCTCCCCCACCACAGCAAGTAATCGCCCACATCCGCGACCCAGGCCAACCAGGGGCCGGGCGCAAAACCGATGGCCAGGATCAGTCCGCCAAGACCTAACAGGGGAAGGGCCATCCAGGGAGAAACCCGGATTCGCTCTGCCTCCTGGCCCCCCTCTCCAGAAGGTGCCGGAGCATAAAGCGCGGTGATCAACGGCAGATAGTAGCCCAACGAGACCAGGGTGTTCAACAGAAATATCACGATCCCCCCATAGATCAGGCCGTGCGAGATGCTCAAGGCGCGGGTGAGGATCAGCCATTTCCCCGTGAAGCCGGCCAGCGGCGGAATTCCAACCAGCCCCGCCAGTGCGATACTGAGCGTAACCGTCGTCAAAGGAAGCTGCCGGGAAAGCCCCCGCAATTGGGCAATCGTGGTCGTGTGGCAGTAAAAATAGCAGGTCCCCTTGCACAAGAAAGCCAGCCCTTTCATCACCGTGTGTGCCAGCAGCAAGAAGAAACCGGCTTGTATGGCCTCGGGAACTGCAAAACGCAGTCCAATGCCGATACTGAACATGATGTAGCCCATCTGAGCGACGGTAGAGTATGCTAACAGTCGCTTCGTATGGGTCTGCCGCAGCGCCATCACATTGCCCACCGTCATATTCAGGAAGGAAAGGAGCATCAGGACCAACCCAAACTCGGCAGCCGGGAACCCCAGCCCCAAACCGATCTTCAACAGAGCATAGAAAGCGCTTTGGATGACGATGCCTGAAAGCAGGGCACTGATGCTGCTGGGGGCACGCCCGTGCGCATCGGGCAGCCAGGTGTGCAAAGGCACGATCGCGCTCTTGACGCTCAACCCGGCCAGGAAGCAGGCCAGTCCGGCGCGCGCCCACACACCGGGCTCCTTCAATGCCTGCTGCAGCGCCAGACTCCCCGTCTCCCGATAAACGAGCGAGATGCCCAGCAGGATCAAAATCGTGCCCACGCTGCCCATGCTCAAGTACTTGAATCCTGCCTCGATAGCGGTATCCGTGCGCCGACGAAAAGCGACCAGGACGTACGACGCAATGCTCATCAACTCACAGAACAGGTAGAGCGTAAACAGGTCCGCCGCTAAGACCATCCCGACAAGTCCCGCCACCAAGAGCAGCAATAACGGATAGTAGGTTTTATAGCGGCGATCCAGCGAGAGATAGCGCCCGGAATAGAAAGCGACCACCGCTCCCAGACCGAGCGCGAGCCCCAGGATGACCAGCGCGCCGGGGTCGGCGCGCAAGGAAGCGCCCCCCGGCCCAAAATGCCCCCAAGCCGGAAGGTCTTGTCGTAAATGCCAGGCCGCCGATGTCGTCGCGGAAAGCGGCAGCGATGCCAGAAGGGCAACGGCGAAAATCGCCATGGTGGCAAGTGCCAGAATCTCGTTGCGCGAGGTCACGAAACGCGCCAGAAGATAGATGATGAACGCCCCGCCGGCAAGATAGGCCAACGGCCAGACCACCCAAGGATTCCCCGTCAACGCAGCCCCCCTCCCAAGATCAAAGTCAGCTCTTCGGATACCCAGGCAAAGAGCGGCGCAGGGAAAAGTCCCTCGACCAGAGCAAGCACAGTCAACAGCACGGTCGGTACGACCATAGCCCAGGGGAGCCTGTTCACCGGCAGCCCTTCGGGACGCGGGCCAAAGAAGATCCGTGCCATGAACCAGAGCGCATACGCTACCGTCAGCAGGGAACCGAGCACCGCCAGGACCGCCAGCGCCATGTGCTCGGTATCGAAGCCCCCCGCAAAAATCATCCATTCACTGTCAAAGATGCACAGCGGCGGTGCGCCGGCAATCGCCAAAACCCCAATTCCGGCGCACACAGCAGTCAGGGGCATTGCCTCGCCGAGCCCCCCCAACGCCGAGATGGAGCGCTTCCCCGTGGCCCGTATCACCAGGCCGATGACCATGAAGAGCAGCGCCTTGACAATGGCGTGATAGACCACGTGCAGCGTCGCGCCGATCAGGCCGTTGTGGGTCATCGTTCCCAGGCCAAAGAGCACGTAGCCCATCTGGCTGACGCTCGAATAGGCGATGATGCGTTTCACATCATCTTCGGCCAAAGCCATGAGCGCGCCGTAGATCTCGGAGACGATCCCCACCACCATCATCGGAACCGAGAAATAAGCAACCTGCTCCGGGGGGAAAATCGTCATCGGGAAGCGGAGGATGCCATACGTCCCCATACTCAACATGGCGGCAGCCAGCATAATGGTCACCGGCATCGGCGCAACGGTATGCGCGTCAGGCAGCCACAGGTGCAGCGGGAAGATGGCCATTTTGACACAAAAGCCCACCAGGAAGAACGCGATCAACGTGCGCACCAGATCGGGGGACAGCCCGCGGCCCACCTGTTCCAGTGCCGAGAAACGATCGCTGCCGGCAGTCTGAAAGAGCAAGATGAAACTCACCAGAACCAGCAAGGAACCTACGTGGGTGAAGATGAAGTACTTTAACGCAACGGTGCCACGCTGTTCGCCATCCCCCCAGATAAGGATCAAAATACACGAAGCCACCAACATCAGTTCCCAGAATGTGTAAAAGAGAAACAGAGTGTCGGCCAGAGTCGTCCCGGCCATTCCCATGGAGAAGATCAGAAGCAGCGCGTAGAAATAAGGCGTGCGGCTGTCCACCCGGTGATAGCCCTGCGCATAGAGGATCGCCAGCAGCGTCACGGCTGCTTCTGTGAGCATGAAAGGAAAGGCCAGCCAGTCCAGGTGCAGTCCCAGTTCGATGTGAGCAGCGGGGATCCAGGCGAAATGCAGTGCCGGGACGATTCCACGCCGGAGGGCAGGCAGCAGGGCAAAAGCTCCTATCAGCGGCAGACTTGCCCCCAAGCACGCCACCCAACCGGAAAGATGCCCCAGACGCCCCCGCAAGAAGAGCAACAGCAGGGCGGTCACCAAGGGTGCGCCCAATACAACGAGCAGCCAAAACTCTTCCACAGTCATGGTGCCTCCTCATGGTAAAGCAGCAGCAGCGGCCCCATCGCAGCTACCATCCGCGCAATAAGAACAACAAGGCAAGCACAAGGAAGGCCACAACCCACACCAGGTTGTAGCGGAGCCGCCCCGTATGCCACCTCTGTAGAATACCACTCACCGTTTCCACACCTCGAATTGCGATGCGCAGCATCCCCTCCAGGCCTCCCTCTTCCACGATACGCGAGAGAGACCGTGCACTGGCCATAATTGATCTAACGATACCCAACAGGCCGCGTTCCAGAATGTTGGATTCGATGTAGGAAAAGGAACGTGCACTTGTCATGATCGATCTGGCAAAGCCAACCAGGCCGCGATCCAAAAGGTTGGATTCGATCGCCCGATACACCGCACGGGCCACAGCCACGAGACTATTCTCCGGGCCATAGAGTCCCTCCCCATTTACCATCTGGAGGAACCGCCAGCGCCAGGAAAGTCCATAGATCACCGCCGCCGATATACTCACCAGCGAAAACGTAGGAGACGAAAGGGCATGCACCACCAGAGTCAGAAGCGAAGGGATATCCGGCAGATGCGCACCGCTCGCAGCCACGAGATAAGGCATCAAGGGTCGGAACCCCAGCCCCCCCACCAAGAGCACCGCACCCAACACGTAAGATACCAGGCCATGTGCACGGGCAGGCTCCACGGTCATCGCCGGCACAGAAGCCTCAGACAGAAATTGCACCAGCGTACGCACCCCCCATATCCCCATCAAAGCCACTGCAATCTCGACGATCCACAAGGCCACCAACGGGACGTCCATCGCCTGCATCCACCAGACCACCAAGATCCCCCAAGCGGTCAACAGCAGCCCGCCCAATCCCAGCAGCGCCGCAACCAGACGGCGTCGGAGAGCTGTGAGCGCACCCGTGGCCAGATCGGAAGCCAGGAACAACAACAGGCGCAGCGGCGTCATGAGCAGCAATCCCAACCAGACCACATACCCTTCGCCACTCGCCGCCACAAAAAGCGCCAGCCCACCTTGCGCCGCATTCAAATAAAGCAGAGAAGCCTTGATCTCGCGCCGGCTGACAGCCAGAAGCATCGCGGTGCCGGTACAAGCGGCCCCCAGCCAGAAGGCACCTTCGCGAAGCAGCACGGAGACAGTCAACAAAGGGGTCACCCGGTACAAGAGGTACAGCCCCAGGTTTGGCATCAACAAGCCATACAGCCAAATTCTAGAGGGCAATGAGAGCTTTCTTGCGGGATAGAGCCACAGGTGAAACGGCCAGGCCCCCACTTTGACCCAGACAGCCAGCAGGAATCCGGCGACGGTCCAGAACAAAGCGCTCATTTCCATGCTCTTCCCGGCGTCGAGCGCCGGGCTAATGGCCAAAGTCCCTCCGACATGCCACAGCAGCAAGATGCCGCTCAAGAATCCTGCATCACCAATACGCAGGATCAGGTAGATGATCCTGGTCAGGCGAGCCCCTTCCGTGCCGCGGAGTTCCACCAGCGGGGCCAAAGCGATGCACAGCCCCACGATTTCCAACGCAACATAGCGCCCCAAAAAGTGATCGGCAAGGAAGGCCACATTGGCGGCTGCCAAAGCGACCAACAGGATCGCCCGGCTAAGAGGGGGCACCCCTTCATCACGAACCGCTGTCAGAACGAGGAAAGCAGCCCACGTCGTCACGCAGGCCGCGTAGAGTCCTGTCGCGCCGAGGCTCAGCGACATTGGCCCGGCTTCCGGCAGCCAGGTCAGCACCCAAGGCACCTCCTGCCCCACATGAGGGAGCAGCACCAGCGCCGAGAGCCCAGCACATCCCACTGCGACCGAGGTCAGGGAGTGCACAAGAGGGGCATGCAGCCAGCGGTTCCCCACCAACAGCACACACCCCATCAGGAAAGGTAGGATGATCAGCCCCCCAAGCAATAGTTCGATGTCCATGGCGACTCTATCCAAGCAGCTTGTTGAGCTGGTCGACGTCACCGGAGGGATAGTGACGGAAGACATTGATGATCAAGGCCAGGGCGACTGCGATGACCACCGTTTCGACAACCAAGGCGGAGACGACCATTGCCTGCGCAACACGAAGCTCCTGATGCAAGATCCCGGCATTCAACAAACTCAGGGTGACACCCTGAAGCATGATTTTCAAACCAATCACCTGCTTGATAATATCGCGGCGCGTCAACAGACAAAAGAGGCCCAGACCAAAGAGGAATATACTGAGAGAGGTGTTCACAAAATCCAACCAGGGCAGCGTCTCTAAGTGCATGTATCCTCCTCTCCCGTATCATCAGGCAAAACAGCCGCAATACCCAATGCCCCCACAAAGATCAGCCCCACCTGCACAGCCAGGTCAAGAGCGCGATTTTGCCAGAACCACTCACGAAATGCCGCGGAGGGAAGCTCCGTATTCCGGCCATTCCTCACCAGAAACTGATCGATCACCACGCCTGCCACAAGCAGCAGCGCAACAAAGGCAATGAGTATTTTATTTTCACGACTCATGGTGCGGTTTCCCCATGGATTCCGTCAGGCTGATGGCGACGATGAACAGAATGCTGATCAACCCTGCTCCTACACTCAGCTCAAAGCCGCCTGCATAGGGAGCCTTCAGGAAGAAAAAGAGCATAGAAAGAGCGGCGCTGCCTAGTCCTAAAGCAACCGCCGCCCGAATCAAATTCCTGGAAAACACAGCGAAAATCGCACCGCCTGCTACGGTCAAAGCCAAAAGACAATATCCAACAATTTGCATCCCCGTGCTCCTTATCGCTAAAGGGTATCGGGACATCCACGTACCATGGGTTATTCGCCCGAGGGGAATAAACTCCACACCGGATACGGGTTAAAGGCGAAATGCCCCTAGCCTGTCCAAATGTGAGGACCAAAGCTATACCAAAAAAGGCCAACCGTGCATCTGGGAAAGAGGTTCACACGCCGCCCTGACTCAAGAGTCCGCGCCTCTTCGCTGACAACTCCATAAACCACGCTTTATTTTAGCATAAGACAAAACAATTCGCAACTCAGCAAAAAGACTTTGACCACTTAGGGAGGAGAAAGTATAATAAACGGCGTAGAGAACGCCCTTTGAAAAAGCCTTGCCGACTGATCCACTTTTAAGGGAGGACAACAGAACCTATGCCCAATGCGCAACCCGGCTCCACAGAGACGAAAAGAGGCCTATCATGGCAAGAAATCATTACCACCGTGATCCTCATTCTGGCCATCTGGGTACCACGCACCCTGGCACTCGATCAATTCGTGACCGCCGATGAGCCCTTCTGGCTCACGCGCTCGGCCAATTTCAACTGCGCCATCGGTCAAGGACACTTCGCACAGACCTTTCAAAGCGAACACCCGGGCGTCATGATCATGTGGGCCGGAGCGGCCGGGGTCTTGCAGCAGGTTCCTGATTACACAACGCAGTGCAGCAATCTCAACATCGGAGAGTTGGAGATCCTGCTGGAGCAGCTCGGCGTCAGCCCCATCAACGTGCTGGCTGCAGGCCGCTTCTTCAGCGTGCTCGCCATCACCGTGCTGCTCATCTTAGGGTACTTCATCGCCCGCCGCCTGGTGGGCCCGTTCCCGGCGCTGGTTGGGGCGCTCCTGATCGCGTTCGATCCCTTCTACACGGCACACTCGCGCGTCCTGCACCTCGATGGGATGCTCACCACGCTGATGTTGGTCTCACTTCTGGCCTTTATGACCTACCTGCGCGAGCGCCGGAGCGGCTATTTGATCCTCTCAGCAATCATCGCCGGGCTGAGCTGGCTGACGAAATCACCGGGGGTCTTCCTCATCCCCATCGTAGGACTGCTGGCGCTGCTCGATCTCTTT
>JAVEWB010000116.1:0-7145 GCA_034004765.1 Anaerolineae bacterium | reverse complement strand
GCCTGGCCCTGATTGGCCTGGTCACGGTCAAATTCCTCTATCAGCTCTTCTTCTTCAATGCCACCGGGGAAGAGGTAGGCTGGCGTGGCTTCGCTCTGCCCAGACTGCAAGCGCGTACCAGCCCGCTGATCGCTGCCTTCATCATAGCGATTTTCTGGACGGCGTGGCACCTCTTCCTATGGCAAGCAGAAGGAAAGCCGGTCTTGACCCTGGACTACTGGATCGAGGAGTATTTTGTCCACCTCCTGTTTTCGGTGTTCATTGGATGGATTTACAATCGCGCTAAGGGAAGCATCCTTGTGGCAGGTATCAGCCATGCGGCCGCCAATACTGCACTCGCGTTTTTCCCCGGCGTTGACTTCCCGATGGTCTGCGTGATCATGGCGGTTGCTGCCCTCGCCCTCATCATCGCGGATCGGATGTGGGAAAAGCTACCCGCCGACCACCCGGCCGTATACAAAGCACCCTCACTGGCCACCCAGCCCGGTTAGGCCTTACACCCTGACAAGACTTTGTCCTCGCCTGTGCTAAAATAACAGCATGGGGCAAGAGACATCTCCAAAGCAAAGCGGCACCCTGCAAACGCAGGCGGTCAGCTACCGCTACCCGCAGAACGGGTACGGGCTGGCCCCTCTGACGCTCTCCATCCAGCCGGGAGCCTGCGTCCTGGTCACCGGCCCCTCCGGCTGCGGCAAGAGCACCCTGACCCGCTGCCTGACCGGCATGATTCCCCACCTCTATCGCGGGGAGCTGGAAGGGGAGGTCTGGGTGGAGGGGCTGCGCACCAGTGAAACGCCGCTCTGGCAGCTCGCGGAACACGTCGGGCTGGTCTTCCAGAATCCCGCCGCCCAGATGCTGAGTAGCAGCGTCGAAGAGGAGATCATCTTCGGCCTGGAGAATCTGGGGCTGCCGCCGGAGGAGATCAAAAAACGCACGGAGGCAGCGCTCTCCCGCTTTGGATTGGCCGACCTGCGCCATCGCACGCCCCAGACGCTCTCCGGCGGGGAGCAGCAGAAGCTGGCCCTGGCCGCCATCATGGCCCGCGAGCCGGCGATCCTGATCCTCGATGAGCCGCTCTCGATGTTGGACGGCACCGCCGCGACAGACCTGGTCACCGCCGTAGCCGACATGACTGCACAGGGCACCACAGCAGTGATCTGTGAACACCGCGAGGCCTATTTGGAAGCGCTTCCCGGCCTGCAAACGCTGCGCCTCGCGCGCCCCGCAGATCAAGCTGCAAGTGCGCCCGTGAACGGCAGCACCTCAAGTCCGCGGCTGCATCTGGAAACGCCGCCTTTCCAGCTCACCGTTGCAGGACTTTCGGTGCAATTAGGCCGCCGCCGCGTGCTGCACGACGTCAGCTTCGACGCCGTGGGCGGCGAGATCATCGCCGTGGTGGGACGCAACGGCGTCGGCAAGACCACGCTGCTGCGCGCGCTGGCCGGGCTCCAGGCGTACGAAGGCGAAATCCGCGTCGATGGCGGACGCCCGGACCTGGGGATCGTCTTTCAAAATGCGGACCTACAGCTCTTCAACCCCACCGTGCGCGACGAGGTCCTCTACCGCCTGCCCGATCCCGATATGACCCTCTACGAGCAGCTCCTGGATTGCCTGGCACTGCGCCGCTACGAAGAAGTGCCGCCCCTCCTGCTCAGCGAAGGTGAGAAGAAGCGCGTTGCGCTGGCGACGGTGCTAATGCGTCGACCGCAGCACGGCGTGCTCTTGGACGAGCCATCATTGGGGCAGGATGCAGGCCACAAAACACTGCTCATACGGCTAATTCACGCGCTGGCCGACGCCGGGAGGTTGGTGATCCTCACCACCCACGATCTGACGCTGGCCGCTCACGCCAGCCGTCTGCTCCTCCTTGGCTCTGCCGGAATCGTAGCAGATGGACGCCCGGCAGAGCTGCTGCACGATCCCCGCCCCTGGAAGCAGATCGGACTGACCGTCCCTTCCTGGACACTGGCAGACCTGCCGGGAAAGGCAGAGAGGCCCGGATGAACGGCAGGAAGAAGGGGGAACGTCGCCGCACCAGCATGGGGCTGGTCGAGGCCTCGCCGCTGCGCCCCTTCGACCCCCGCGCCAAGCTGGCGCTGTGCCTCTGTGCCTCCCTGGCCGTGATGCTGCCCGTGGAGCGGATTTTGATCGTCATCGGCCTCTACGCCCTGATCTTCGTCTGGGCCCGTCTGTGGCGCGAGGCCCTCCGCGAACTCTGGCAGCTCCGCTGGATACTGTTTTTCCTCTTCCTGGGGGACTGGCTGCTGGTGGGGATCGACCTGGCCGTCATCGTCACGCTCCGGCTGGTCCTGTTAGCCGGCACGTTCACCCTCTTTTTCGCCACCACCACGCCCGGGGAACTCTGTCTGGCCCTCGAGTGGCTGAAGTTTCCCTATCGCTACGCCTTCAGCGTCAGCCTGGCCTTCCAGAGCGTGAGCCTGCTGGATGAGGAATGGCAGAGCATCCGCGAGGCGCAGCAGGCGCGGGGGGCCTGGACGCCGCCCACGGGATGGCGGGAGATCGTCGCTGCGGTGCGCGATCTGGTGGCGCTGACCGTGCCCGCCATCGTCATGACGACCCGGCGGGCCTGGTGGATCACCGAGGCGGCCTACGCGCGGGGCTTCGACTCCCCGCATCGTCAGCCCTACCGCCGGTTGCAGATGAAACCCGCCGATTGGGTCTGCCTGCTCGGCGCGCTGGCATGCAGCCTGGTGCTGCTGTTGATCTAAATCATTTGGATGCGTTTCATTTCAGTAGTCGCGGTTTCCATACCGCGTCTGGGAAGGTCAGTCGCGCAATGGAAAGCGCGGCTACTACTAAACCGTAAAAGGAGGATAGCATGTCCCAAGGTAAGCGTATCACCCTTGCAGTGTTAATCATCTTTGTGATAGCTGGAGGCATCATGGCAGTAGAAATGATAAGGCGGCAAACACAGCAGACGCCCACCGCAGCAGGGAGCCCGACCTTAGCTCCGGGAAGCATCCCCATCTACCGTGACGGGGCGCTGGTCAACGGCTTCACACCGGAGGCGCTGCAAGCTCTGGAAGAGGCCAGCTTCGTGGATGCGGAGGAGGGCAAGACACAGCAGGGCTGGCTGCTCCGCGATGTCCTGGCGCTCTACCTCGACACAACGTCGCTGAAGCCGGAAACCCAAATCACCGTGAGCAGCAGCAGTCGGAAGAAATCCGTCGACCTGACCTGGGCCGAAGTAGCCGAACCCCAGAACCACGTGCAGTTCGATCTCTCCGGGCGAGGGACCCTCAAATTGGTCTCGGTCCTGGAGAGATTGGATACCCGCGACGAGTGGGTACAGGACGTCGATAAAATCGAAGTGCGGACTCCCTGAGGCCAGCCATGAAATCACGCTACTTTTCCACCTTCCAGTTGATCTTACTGGCGTTATTTGCTGCGTTGATTGTGGTGGCCAAGATCGCACTCAAGACGCCCTTGCAGATGTCCGGTCACTCCGGCATCTTTTGGATGGCGATTGTCATCGTCGCCGCCGGTGTGGTGCCCAAACCCGGCGCAGTCAGTCTGGTCGGTCTCACGTCCGGCATTCTTGCCGCCTTCTTAGGCATGGGCGATCTGGGGGCCCTGAACACCTTCCTCTCCTACACGATGGTGGGGATCAGTGCCGACCTGATACTTCTGCTGCTGCGCAATCCCGAAAACCTCGTCGTGGCCGCCCTGACGGGGGTGATCGGACATCTGGGGAAGCTGCTGGTCAAATGGGCCTTAGGGACATTGACCGGGGCTCCGGTCGGCTTTCTCGCCTTGGGCATGGCGCGCTCGATCATAAGCTACATCATCTTCGGGGCGCTCGGTGGGCTGCTCGGCGGCCTCACGCTGCTTGCACTGCGCAAAGCCGGCTTCTTTGCCTATCTGGCCGAAAAACGCTGACATCATATAAAAAAGGGGCGCGGCGAAGCCGCGCCCCTTTTTTATATCCACGCAATGAAGACGATGACGGGAGGCAGTGGTTCCGTGCTCATCCGCAGCAGCGGCCTCTTGTCATGACCTTACTTTGTGTTAATATACAGCAAGCACGTGTTATGGTACATATAATACAATGGATGCACTTGGATCGGGGCTAAAAGAAGGATTACGGCTGCTTCTCAGCGGTGACCCTTATCTCTGGGAAGTGATCCTGCTCTCCGCAAAGGTGAGCGGGATCGCTTTGCTTATCAGCGCCCTCATTGGAATCCCGCTGGGCGCATTTTTAGGCCTGGCACATTTCCCCGGTCGGCGCATCGCTCAGGCCCTCATCTATACCGGAATGGGGCTGCCGCCGGTGGTCGTCGGGTTAGCCGTCTACATCTTACTCTCTCGCAAGGGTATTCTCGGGCCAATGAATCTCTCCTGGGTCCCGGAACTTTTCACCGTGCCCGCAATGATCGTGGCACAGGTCATCATTGCGACCCCCTTGGTGATAGGGTATACCATGTCCTCCGTTGCCGAAGTCGATCCCAACCTGCGCTTGCAGGTACGTGCTCTGGGCGCAACCCCGCTTCAGGTCACCTGGGCCATCCTGCGTGAGGCCCGGCAAGGGGTGCTGGTTGCGCTGGTCGGCGGGCTGGGCAGCATCATCTCGGAGATCGGTGCCGTGATGATGGTCGGTGGCAACATCGAGCATTCGACCCGCGTCCTTACCACCGCCATCATGTTGGAGACCCGCCGCGGCAATTTCGATCTGGCCATCGGGCTGGGGCTTGTCCTGCTCTTGTGCGCCTTCATCATCAACCTGGCCGCGACCCAACTGCAAGGGAAGGGGAAGTGATGGACGCGCTTTACAAGATCCACAACCTGCGCAAGGTGTACGAAGGGCGCACCATTTTGGATATCGAGCAGCTCGATGTCCATGAGGGAGAAATCCTGGCCGTCGTCGGTCCCAGCGGGGCCGGCAAATCGACGCTGCTGCGGCTGTTGAACTTTCTCGAAGTCCCTGACGAAGGAACGATACACTTTCAGGGAAAACCTGTCACCCGTAATGCCGTCCCATTGGAGACACGACGAAAAGTCACGACGGTGTTTCAGCACCCGGCGCTGCTCTCCACCAATGTGATCAACAACATTGCGTACGGGCTGCATCTGCGCGGGAATCGTGATGGTAAAGCAGAGATCACCGAGGTGATGGCCCGTATGGGCTTGACCGAGTTGGCCCACGCAAAAGCGCGCACCCTCTCGGGCGGCGAAGCGCAGCGCGTGGCCCTGGCACGCGCCCTGGTCATCAGTCCCACGGTGCTGCTGTTGGACGAGCCCACGGCCAACCTCGACCCCTACAACATCGGATTGATCGAAAGAGCTGTTCGAGAGATGAACGAGAAGCGGGAAACCACCACGGTCCTGGTGACCCATAACATCTTCCAGGCGAAGCGGCTGGCCCATCGGGTGATCTTGCTTCTCGGCGGGAAGATCGTGGAGGCCGCTGAAACCCATGCGTTCTTCGAGGCCCCCCGCGATCCGCGTACCGCCGCTTTTGTCAACGGCGAAATGGTTTACTGAGCTTGTGGTGATCAGCGGCCCAACGCGTTGAGCCGCTGTCATGTGGGAACCCTTCCCACGTTTATCCTATTAGTAGTCCAAATCTATGGAGGAGAAATGTTGCATCGAACGTATATCCAAAAATTGTTAGTCCTGTTGCTTATTGCTGTTATGGTGATGTCGGCCTGCACTCAGCCCACCCCCGAACCAACGCAGGTACCGGAAGTCACCGAAGCGCCCACGGAAGCGCCAACCGAGGCCCCCACGGAAGAGCCCACAGAGGAGCCTGCCCCCGCAGAGGAAACTCGCCTCATCCTGGCAACCACGACGAGCACCGCCGACTCCGGGCTGCTGGAATACATTCTGCCTGACTTCGAGGCAGAAGCGGGCGTCAAAGTTGACGTCATTGCCGTTGGCACCGGCCAGGCCCTGGAAATGGGACAGAACGGCGACGCCGATGTGCTGCTCGTCCATGCGCGGGCCAAGGAAGATCAATTCATGGCCGATGGTCATGGTGTGCGCCGCGAAGACGTGATGTACAATGACTTCATCATCGTTGGTCCCGCCAGCGACCCCGCCGGGATCAAGGGTGAAACCGACATCATTGCCGCCTTCAAGAAGCTCGCCGAAACCGAGTCGCCCTTCATCTCCCGCGGCGATGACTCCGGGACCCATACGAAAGAACTGGGGATCTGGGCCAAGGCCGAGATCGAACCCGCCGGCGACTGGTACGTCTCCGCCGGGCAGGGCATGGGCGCGGTGCTGACGATGGCCGACGAGCAGGAAGCCTACACGCTCAGCGACCGGGCCACTTACCTGGCGCGCACGCTCGAGGGCACCGACCTGGAGATCGTGGTGGAAGGTGATGAGCTGCTCTTCAACCCCTACGGTGTCATCGCCGTGAACCCGGACAAAGGTGACCACATCCAGGTCGACCTGGCCAACCAGTTCATCGACTGGATCATCTCCGTGCCCGAGCAAGAGAAGATCGGCACCTTCGGCGTCGAGGAGTTTGGCGGATCGCTTTTCATCCCCGATTCGGCACTGTGGAACGAGGCTCAGGGCGGTGAAGAAGCCGACTTCGCGATCACGGGCAATGTAGCCGAAGAGCAGGGCTGGGCCGAGGATGAGATCAAAGCTTTGGAGACCATGGACGTCGAATCCACCAACAGCAAAGGCGAGACCGAAACCTACACCGGCGTCTCCCTGAGCGAGCTGCTTGATCTGGCAGACCCCAACGATGACGCGACCACGGTCGTCTTCGTCGCCAATGACGGCTATACCGCCGAGCTTACGCTGGAAGAGGTTCTGGCCTGCGAGGAGTGCATTCTCTCCTTCCGCAGTCAGGGTGGCTTCAGCAGCGTGATGCCTGACTTCCCGAAGAACGCCCAGGTCAAGGGCATCGTCGAGATCCAGGTCCAGTAATTCCCCCCCACCATACTCTGAGAACAAAAAATCAGCAGGAGCGGCAAGCTCCTGCTGATTTTTATCCAAAGCAATTGTGTCTAGGAGAGTGTTTTGGGAGTGCGGCGGACGGAGCCGCACTCCCAAAACACTCAATTCTCAAGTTTGCCCCCTCGATGATTCATGCTATAAAATCATTCAGAACCCTACACGGAGGTAACGATGGCACTGAAACGCGATGAAAGCGGGCGGCTGCACAT
>JAVEWB010000115.1:0-7158 GCA_034004765.1 Anaerolineae bacterium | reverse complement strand
CCTACCCGCTGCGCCCGCAGGGCTCTCTGATCAGGACCTCGTCGAACTCATGGGACTCCCCGCCCTGACACTCCTCAGCCTGGACCCGACCGACCGCATCGAGGCAGCTTTCCGTGAAGAGGAGCTCCCGCTGCGCGTCGTGCTGACCCGCCATGACGTCCCTGCCCGGGGGCAGACCACGCTGCTCAAGTTAGGCGGCGACCTCCCCACACGCACCGGCCTCTTCCTCAGTTGGCAGGACGTCCGGGAGGCGCGCAGCGACCCGGACAAGAGCCATCTGCTCGACGAGGCGGCCCGATTGACCGGGGACGCGCTCGTCGTGGTCTTTGCACCTGCACCCAATGAGGATTTTTTACGGCTCTGGACGCACTTGCTCTCGACGGTGTTGAAAGGAGCCAGAGCGCTGTGGGTCGTGGGGCCGGAAGATTTCGACTGGCCCGCGAGTATGGATTACCGAGGGGCAGATCTCATGGAGATTCTGGCCGGCGTCGAACTCGCCCCCGAATCCGAGCCGACCACCGCACCAGGGGAGGAATACCAGAACCCCTTCCCCTGGACAAAGATCGACACCGGTGGTGGGGTCTACATCGGCGGGAACGTCTACACCGGCGGGGGTGACTTCATCGGCGGCAGTAAGTACCTCTCCCCCACGCGCGGGGAACCGGCCACAGCGGGGGGCTTGCTTATCCCCAAAAGCCCTCTGGAGACGGTCATCGGGCCCATCACGGCAGAGGTTGCCCTCCCTGAGATGAAGACACTGCGCATCGACACCGCCGCGCCCGACCGCGTCTACGTGGACCGGGAGTTCGAGTTAGCGGTCGCCATCCGCCAGTTCAGCTCACCCGTGCTCGAAGAGGCCGATCTGCCGCGCATGAGCTCGGGGGAGCTGCAGGTAAGTTGGCCCAAGAAGCTGCCATCGATCAAGCTGCGGGTCCACATCAGCGCACCGGCGTGCGAGATCCACGGCGACGCCAGCCGCACCTTCCGGCTCCACGCAGGACAGGACTCCCCTGTCTGCTATTTCCAGATGACGCCCCGTGAGACTGGGCGGATCAGCATCGTCGTGACGGTCTATCAGGAGGACGAATGGCTGGGGAACGCCCGTCTCTACACCGAGGCCTATGAGAAGGTCACCGGAGAGACGCAGATCCTGATCACCAGCCACGAACTAGCCGCCAGGGGCTACCTGCCGGTGGATATACGCCTCTTCAAGGCCAGCGGGGAGGAGAAAGCTTACCCCATCGAATTGAGCATCCCCAATGGACCCAGCTTCGAAGGAACCCTGCACCTTCCTGCAGAGAAGCTGCAGACGCTGAATATCGATGTCGAGGGGTACGGGAAGACGTTAGGAGAAGTGTTTTTCGCCAAAGAAGCGCTGGAGGATGCCTACCAGGAGACACAGGCTTTCTTCCAGGGGAAAACGTGCAGGCCGCGCGTGCGGCTGCGCATCGATCCGGCAGAGCTGGCCCCGATCCGCTGGGAACGGCTCTACCACCCGGTATCGGGGGAGTGGCAGCCGCTGAGTGCCACGGTGGACACGCTCCTCTCGCGCTACGTCCCGGCCCGCTCCTGGGAGCAGCCGCTGCCATTGGAGGTCCGCCCGCTGCGGATGCTGTTGGTGCTGGCCTCGCCCAAAGATCTGGCCGACTACAATCTCGATCCCATCTCCAAAGAAGAACGCGATATGTGGCGCACCCTGTTCACAGGTCAACCCGACCTGCACGTGGACTGTCTGGAGAGCGAGACCGCCGCGCCGCCGACGATCGAGCAGCTCAAGCAGGCGCTGATGGCGGGCTATCACATGGTGCATGTCGTCTGCCACGGGGCCACCAGCGCGTCGAAGGGCACGACGCTGTTCCTGGAGAAAGAGGACGGCCTGACCGCGCGCGTCACGACGGCAAAGCTCGTGGAAGCCTTCCGCGCGCTGACGCAGCAGCCGCATTTCTGCTTCCTGGCGACGTGCGAGAGCGCGACCTACGAGGAGAGCGGCGCTTTCCTCCCGCTCGGCCCGGCGCTGGTGGCGAAAGGAGGCGTCCCGGCGGTGGTGGCGATGGCGGAGCGCGTGGGCCGGGAGACGGCACGCGAGTTCGCCGACGCTTTCTACGAACGGCTGCTGACGCACGGGACGGTCGATCTGGCGGTCCAGGAAGCCCGCCAGCAGGTGCGCGAGCATTGGGATTGGAGCGTGCCGGTGCTCTTCAGCCGCCTGCCGGACAATCAGCTCCTGGCGGTCCCGCCGGCACCGCTGCAGCCGAAGTCGCCGCTCATGGGAGTGGGACAGCCTCAAATACAGAGGCTTATCAACCGTTTGCCAGACAATCAGCTTCCGGCACTCTCGTCGGAGCCCCTGCAGGCGAAGTCGCCGACCGGAGAAGCAGAACTGTCCCAAATGCAGGAGGTAATGGATGCCACCACAAAAAGTTGGGTACACCCGGCAGCCAAAGGCGTGATCAGCGTGGCCGTCTCGCAAGATGGCCAACGCATTTTAGCCGGGACGGTGGACAAACGTGTGCTCTGCCTGGATCAAAAAGGGACGGTGTGTTGGGTCAGAGAAACGTCCAACCAGCCCTGGCGCGTGGCACTGTCCGCCGATGGACAGCTTGCCGTCGTGGGGACCGGCAGCACCCGCCCGTGGGATATGCGAGGGCGTGGGATCACCGGCTTCGACAAAAATGGGAACCCACAATGGACCCATGATTTGAACGCCTCCGTCTGGGGATTGGCTCTCTCTGCAGATGACCGAACGCTTGTCGTGGGCACCGACGGACATCAAGCGATCCTGTTCAATGAGGCCGGCCAGCGATTGTGGCAGCAGGACGTCAAAGGGATCGGTTGGCAAGGATGGGTTTGGACCGCCGCCGTTTCTGCCGGGGGAGAGACGGTCGTCATCGGCACAGCCAACAAGCAGGTGTTGATCCTGGATCGGGGGGGAAACCTGTTGGGCGAGCATCGTGCAGAAGCCGATGTTTTCACCGTTGGCATCTCCGCGGACGGGCAGACCATTACAGCCGGATCCGGCGATCAACAGGTCTATCTATTGGATCGAACCGGAACCCTCCTATGGCAAGAGCGATTAGAAGATAAAATCTGGGCCGTAGCCCTTTCTGCAGAAGGCCAACAGGTGATCGTAGGCGCAGGGGAAAAAGAAGCGCACCTGCGAGCCTTCGATCGCAGTGGCCAACCGCGGTGGAAACGTTACATCAAGGGTGGCGTGGGCGGGCTTGCGCTTTCCGATGAGCCGAAAAGGATCATCGTCGGGACACGGCAGGGCCATATCTACATTTTCGACAACGAAGGTGAGATCCTGCATCAGGCAAAAGCCAGGAAGATCATCCGTGATGTCGGAATTTCCGGCAACGGACGGGTTGCTGCAGCAGCTTCAGAAGATGGCAACCTCTACACCTTTCTGCTTCCGGAATATTCTATAAAAGGAAAGGGGAAAGCACCGGCTCCCGTATCCTACGTCTCCCAGATCATCCAGATTATCGGAGATGGCAACGTAGTGGGGGATCATTCAACCAGTCAGGTTAATAAGTAAGATGGCGATTTCGAAGAGATTAACGCAGAGGCGCAGAGAGGCCGAGACGCAGAGAAAAAAGAAAAAACTCTGCGGCTTTGTACCTGTCTGCGTTAAAGCTATCTCCTCCATCCTCCCGCACCTGCTCTGTCTGGCGGCGCTCGTCGGGACCCTGAGCTGGCCCGTCGCGGCCACCGCGCAGGAGGGCGGAGGCTACTGGCGGCACTACACGACCGCCAACAGCGGGCTGCTCGCCGACGCCATCCAGGCGCTGGCCTATACGGAGGATGCAGCCATCGACCTCGCCATCCCCGGGCTGTGGATCGGCACCGACCAGGGGCTGAATTACACCAACAGCCGCGATTGGGTCGGCTACACCACCGCCAACAGCCCCTTGCCAAACGATACGATCCACGCGCTGTACAAAGACGCAGCCGACCGCGATCTGTGGATCGCCACCGACGACGGGCTGGCACACTTCGATTACGGCGGCACTCCGCGCGACCCCACGGATGATCACTGGGAGATCTTCACCACAGCGGAGGGTCTGCCGGCGAACCGGGTGCTGAGTCTGGCCGCCGGAGAGGGCGCGGAACTCTGGGCCGGCACGGCCCAAGGGTTGGCGCGGTACAACGGGACAACCTGGGCGCCCTACACGGAGACGGCACAGGTGGGTGAGGTGCGCGATCTGCGCTACGATGCAGCACGGAACAGGGTTTGGGCCGCCACCGAGCAGGGTGTGGGGTGGGTCGCAATCGATGCCAACGCGTGGATTCCTCTGGGAGAAGATGTCCTTGACGCCAGGCTGTCCGGCAGCGATGCCCGCGCCCTGGCCCTGGATCAGGAAGGGCGAATTTGGGTGGGGACGGCTGGTGGACTGGCGCTCCTCGATCCGGACCGACAAGAAGGATCCCAGATTGGGAACGACGCGATTGAGGAAGTCTGGGTACCCGGTATGACCGGGCTGCCCGATACGCCGATCACCGACCTCGCTTTCGATCCCACCGGGCGCTATCTGTGGGTCGCCACCGACGGCGGTGGGGCCAGCCGCTACGACACGGCAGCGCAGCGCTGGTCCCGCCTGACCACGCCGGGCAGCGCGCTGCCCGATGCCCACGTGCGAGTCGTACTGCCCTCCCACGAGGGACTGACCTGGCTGGGCACGGCGTCCGGGCTCAGCGGCGTCGAGCAGTTGTGGGAGACCACCCACTTCACGGCGCTGCCCGATCCTCAAAGCCTCCCGGCCTACGCCCTTATCGCCAGTTGGATGGCTCCGGAGAGTGGTACCCTATGGGTCGCCTCCGAGGGCGGCGGGGTGAGCCGCAGCAACGATGGCGGGTTCACCTGGGAAACGTTTACCACGGCGGAGGGGTTGGGGAGCGACAGCATCTTAGCGCTGTGGGGAGATGATAGTGGTATTTGGGCCGGCACCGACGGCAGCGGGGTAAGCCACACCACGGACGGCGGCGCGACCTGGCAGACCTTCACCACGGAGCAGGGATTGGGAGACGATGTCATCACCGCCCTCTGGGGAGATGGTGCAGGCACCCTCTGGGTCGGCACGTACGGCGGGGGGATCAGCCTTACCGCCGACGGCGGCGCGACGTGGCAGACGCTCACGCCCGACCCGGCGTTGGGGCTGGATAGTGTCTTCAACATCCGGGGGGATAGCGAAGGTAGGGTGTGGGTCGATACGGGCTATGGCAATCTGGCAGTCACCTCCGATGGCGGGCAGAGTTGGGAAGCCGTCACCGCGTCCATCTTCTCCACCGATGCCCTGGACAATCTGCTCCTCCCTCGCCCGGCCCTATGGAGTGACACGCAGGGGTACATGTGGGTGGGAACCTACGGACAGGGCCTCGCCCGAACCGGAGATCGGGGCAAACATTGGGATGCCTTCACCACCGCGGAGGGGCTGGGCTCCGATGCCATCACCACCCTCTGGGGCGATGACCGAGGCACGCTCTGGGTGGGTACCGATGGCGGCGGCGTGAGCCGCACCACCGACGGCGGCGCGACCTGGCAAACCTTCACCTCGGAACAGGGACTGGCTGCCGGCACCGTCAGCGCGATTTGGGGGGACCCCGAGGGGGGGACCATCTGGGTCGCCACCTGGACCTCCGGCGCAGGTATCGCCGGAAGCCCCAACCGCCTCGCGATCAGCCGCAGCGATGACGGCGGGGCAAGCTGGAAGCTCTTCGATGTGTCTCCGGAAAACGTCCTTGGTTCCGACGAGATCACGGCGATCTGGAGCAGCGACACAGCGGGAGCCCTGTGGGTGGGGCTGTACGACCGGGGCGTCGCTCGCAGCACCGACAATGGCACAAGTTGGCAGACCTTCACTCCGAAGCAAGGGGTAGGGTCACCGTACGTCACCTCCATTTGGGAGGATGCCTCCGCCCTGTGGGTAGGCACAAAGGGCGGAGGGATCAGCCGCACCGTCAACCGGGGCCAAAGCTGGGAGACCTTCACCACCGCCGCGGGGCTGGCGAGCAATGACGTCCTGGCCGTGTGGGGTGACCGGTTGGGCGTCTGGGTAGGGACCGACGGCGGCGGGGTCAGCTTCAGCGATGATGACGGGGCAAACTGGCGGACCTTCACCACCGCTCAGGGTCTGGGGGACAATACCATCCGCGCCATCCACGGAGATCGCACCGGGATCTGGGCCGGCACCCAAAGCGGGCTCAGCTTCAGTGAGGATGACGGCGCGACGTGGCAGACCTTCACGACCACGCATGGATTGGGCAGCGATGCCATCAGTGCGCTGTGGGTCGACCGGCGAGGGAACATATGGGTCGGCACACAAGGAGGTGGGATCAGCCGCACCACCGACGGTGGAGCAAGCTGGCAGACCTTCTCACTGATCGAGAGAACAGGTTCCAACACCGTCGTTGCACTCTGGGGAGACGATGCCGGGAGCATCTGGGTCTGTACCAACAGCGGTATAAGCCGCACCACCGACGATGGGCGGACCTGGCAGACCTTCACCCACGATGAGAGCTGGGGAAGAGTCGCTCGCCTCAACACACTCTGGGGAGACGCGGCGGGAGGGATCTGGGCAGGCACCACGCAAGGCCTCAGCCACCTGCGCACGGCACCCGGCCTCCCCACGCTGCCCCAATGGACCGCGCCGGAAAGACTCAACACACGCGCCACCTTCCGCCTGCTGGACGCGCAGGTATTGGAAGCACAGTTCGCTGGCCTTCGCTTTGCTCCGGCCAGTGAGTCCAGAGCCGTTCAGTACACCGCGGTCCTCTCTCCCACCATACCGGGTGCGAATGTATTGACCCAGACCTTTGCCGTCGGTGAAATCGGGCCGCTGGGCATCGCGCCGGTCACCTTTGGGGAAGGCGCTTCACCGCTGGCTTTCGGGGACTATAGTCTGCAACTCACCGCGCACGATGCATTCGGCAGCCAGGTGACGACAACGCGCACCGTAGAGGTTCAGGCACGCCCCATCCTCACGCAAGCGCCGGCACAGCAAGAGGGGCCGGGCTACACGGCCGTTCTTGTTCCGAGCCTTCCAGGGGGTACCGCGCCCTTCACCCTCACGCTCGCCGTTGAGGACCCCGACTCACCCAATGACACCTTTGCACTCGAATATGCCTGGGACCCCACGCCGGACTCCCTATGGCAGCCCG
>JAVEWB010000114.1:5297-7179 GCA_034004765.1 Anaerolineae bacterium | reverse complement strand
CCTGGATGCTCCCATAGCAAGGCCGCCGTCCCCGGCAGTCCTGTCCCACTCCCACGTAACGAATCCCCGCAGCGGCAGCACTTTCCTCTGCCCAACCGCTCACCCCGCCGACCAACGCCAACCCACACAGACACGCCACCACCACGCCTACCCACCGCTGCTGCATCCAGCCCTCCTTGTTCACCTCGTTGTCTTCGCACAGCTTATGCATCACAACAGAAAACTACTCGCGCCGCACCATGGGGAAGTAGTGCCAGTACGGTGGAAACTCGTCCGCGCCCAGGTCATACCCGCCTTCCAGCGGCCGTGTCTGCCCGTCCATGTCGTGCAGCACCCCCGCATCGATTCCCCGGTCGATGGCAATCGAGTCCCGCCGCAGGTGGTAGTTCCCCGCGGCCGGGTCCATGAACCCCGGATCGCCCCAGATATTGCTCTCCGGCGTCCCGGTGATGATCTCCCCAGCTCCGCCCCAATCCAGCCCGTTGGCCCACGCACCGCTCCCCCACAGCGTCGATTCCAGTTGCACCCGGCTCCCCGCCGTGGCGCTGATCCCCACGCCGTGCCCCGCAATGATGCTGTTGGTCAAGACAACGGTAACCGCAGAACCTTCCGCAAAGATTCCCTCGCCGTCCTTATCACCATTGTTGGCAAAGGTGGTATGAACCAACGTTAGCGACTCCTTATTGTTAACACTGCCCACATAGATTCCTTCCCCTCGCCCCAAAGCCACATTATCAGCAATAAGTACATTGGTACAAGTCACTACCGACAAACCGGATAAAAGAAAGCCACCCCCGTCTCGAGTAGTCTGGTTAAAAATAACTTTATCACCGTCAAAAGAACCCTTGGACCCTAATATAAAAGCCACCCCGCCTCCCGAATCTCCTTCAGCCGAATTAAACGCAATCAAATTACGCTCACTCAAAAGATCGGAATCGATGAGCAATAAGGCCCCAGCCGCAGTAGCAGTATTAGAAACCAGAGCGTTTCCCTGCAGGACAGCCAGAGCATCATCGAGAACAACGCCACCCCCCATCCACTCAGCAACATTAGAGATGAAATCATTCTCACTCAAGGTAATCGAGCTATCTTCTTTCGCCATGATTCCCCCGCCCGAGAGGCCAGCGTAGTTTGCGTAAAGTACGTTTTCAGTCAAGGTAATCGAAGCCTCACTAGCATACACGCCCCCACCATTACCACTATCAGAGTTCGCCGGGATTCCCAGAACTGTATTGGAAATGATTCCATTATCCAAAAATGTAGCAACGCTCTTAGCCATATAAACACCGCCGCCATTCCCCACTGCCGAATTGGCACTAATCACGTTATGAGAGAGATACACATGGCTTGCGGACACACGCAAACCGCCTCCTTCATATTCCGCTGTATTAGACATGATAGAATTCTCCACCAAACTGGCATCACTTTCCTCTATCCGTATTCCACTTCCTATCCCCCCATAATTGTCGTAGACACGGTTATTGTTAAAATAGGCGTTGCCGCGCGTCAAAGAAATGCCACCTCCGAAAATACCAGCATTGGAATAAACCTCATTATTGAGAAGCGTAACAGAGGCCGTGATAGCATACAAACCACCACCATCACTGAAAAAAGCATCCAAAGCTCGCCCATGCACTAGCCGCACGCCCTCGATCACCGGGCTGATCGCCCCCGTGATGTATACCACCCGCCCCTGCTGCTGTGCATCCAGCGTCGTCGGGTACTGCTCCGGGTCCCACACACCAAAGTCCGCGCTGTAGCCACCCCGCAGCGTCACCTCTTTCTCCAGATAGACCACTTGCGTCACACTCCCCGTCGTCGTGACATCCCGCCGCGGGCGCACGTGCACATCGGTGTACGTCCCCGCCGCAATCCGGATCTC
>JAVEWB010000114.1:0-5197 GCA_034004765.1 Anaerolineae bacterium | reverse complement strand
AGTGATATAATACAGCCTGCTTGCTCAAGCATACGCGCCTCGCCTGCCAAGGCAGCCATACCCGCGCATTTTACTACCACCATAGAGAAAGGAAACAAAAAATCAATGTACACAGGGAAAACCGTCCGAGCTTTGCTGCTCATCACAATAGGAATCGCGCTGCTGATTGCGGCATGCACACCCACACAGCCCACCACGTCGCCGGTATCTCCGCTGACACCTGTAAGCCCGCTCAGCTCCCCGATCTCACCGCTCGCCGCACCGGCAGTACCAGAGGATCAGCCGGCCGAGAGCCTTGCGGCTGCACTAAATGATGAGGCCCCGGCAAGCTGGTAAAAGCTCCTACCCAATCAAAACAGCGAGGGAAACCCTCGCTGTTTTGATATCCACGACCTTCAGGCGTGCCGCCCCGCACGTCATTCAGCAGCAGAAGCATCCGTATTCAGTTCGCATCCCAGCGCAGTCATCGCCGCGGCAGCCTCCTGGCTCAAAAGTTCGGCTGTCCCTTCGTGCACGACCCAAGCAGCGCTGTGCAGATCCTGGTGCTGCGCCACAAACAGGAGCTGATAAGGATCCGTCCCCTCCGGCGCTCCTCTTTCTTTCACCAACACGCACCACACCTCCTGCGGAGGAAAAGGAAGCGGCCTCTGCCCCGGCGAACCGTCGTCGTAAAGGTAATCGACCGCATAATACTGGGTATCCCCAAACGTTGCGCCGCTCCAGGCTTCGGTGAAGGCCAGGGGCGTCCGCGCCTGCATGGATAAGGATACCGCGAAGGTCTTACCGAATAAGGTGCGTTTATAAGCCAGATAGTCGTCCAGAGCCATCTCCCACGTACTTCGCCGGCCGCTGGGGGAGATCACGAAGATGAGCAGAAAAGCAAGAAGCACCAGCGCACCACCCAACGCCACGGCAACAAGCCCTCTCTTGTTCATACTTACCTCCTAAATTCCGAACAAACAGCACCTGTAATCACGCAATCATGGTTTTAAGAACGCTCCCGATAACAAAGTTGGTACCCTCGCTCTGAGCATGTCTCGGACAAAGCAAAATATCCGCAAAAGGTCAGCGAGATTCTTCGCTGCTGTGGCTTTCTGCGGTGGTGCTCCGTGGAAGCCGCTCAGAATGACGAATAAAGAGGAGCTTGCGATAAGATGTTGCCCTCCTCCTATAACACCTCCCGTTCAAACAAATCCACAAAATCTGCACAATCTGTGTAATCTGCGTAATCTGCGGTCGCGTTAATCTGCGGTCACGTTCTCCTTCACCCACGAGGTCAGCCAGGCCTGTGCCTGGCTGTACGCCTGTGGGTCTTTCTTGAACAGGCAAGTCACGACGTCCGGCGTCTCCCTTCCAGGATGGATGATCAGGTGATAGATGCAGGCGTTGCAGGAGATACAGGCGGGCGTGGGGTCATCCTGACCCTTGCGCCAGCGCTCGGGGAGATCGGGCTCGCAGATCAGAGGGCGACACAGCGCGACAAAGTCCACCGTCCCCCGGCGCACCAACGCCTCCAGCCGTTCGATGTCTCGATTGCCCCCTACCAGGATCACCGGGATATCCAAATGCACCCTCTCCGCCCAGGACAGGAAATAGCTCTGGCTCTCCGGGCGCTGCAGGTGCGTGTGCGATTCGGGTGCGGGGCTCGGCGGAAACCCCAGTTCTTCCTCAGACCTGACCATGCACTCCCACATGCCGCCGCTGATCTCCAGCGCATCCACCCCGAGGCCAGCGATCTCCGCCGCCAGCTCCGGGAAAGTCTCGATGTCGGTTCCCCCCTCCACGTAGTCCGTGCAGTTCACCTTGATCAGGATCGGGAAGCTGCCGACTTTTTCCCTCGCTGCAGAGAGGATCTCACGGACAATGCGCGCCCGGTTCCCCACCGAGCCCCCATAGGCGTCGGTGCGGCGGTTCGTATAGGGTGAAAGAAAGCGGCTCAGAAGCCCCCCGTGCGCCGCGTGGAGCTGGACGCCATCGAACCCCAGAGCGTGCATGCGGACGATCGCCGCCACAAAGCAGTCGACGATCTTCCGGATCTCGTGCAGTGAAAGCGCTCTCGGCGGCTCCTCACCAAAAGGCGAGGGGATCGTGGAGGGCATGGCGTCCAAAGCCCCCGTCTCGAGCTGCGCCACCACCTTACAGCCGTTCCCGGAGCGGTGCACAGCCGCCACAAGCCGCTCGAGCCCTTGCACCTCGATGCGTTCATAAGAAGGAGTCTCCTCATTCAACATCTCGCCTTCGATCACGGGGAAGCCGCCGGTGATGATCAATCCCACCCCGCCGCGGGCAAGTTCCGCGTAAAGCTGAAGGACTGCGTCAGTCATCTTATGCTCGGTGAAGAGCGAGGGGTCCCAGGTTGCGGAGCGCACCAGGCGGTTGGGCAGGGTCAGCGTGCCAATGGCAGCTTCGGAAAAGATTTTATAGCCTTCTCGTGTCATATCTGCCGCCTTTCCTATCTGGATAACACGCTGGTTTTCTTCTATTGTATAACCAAACGGGGCAAAAACATTCTAAAAGTTTAGGGGGGTGCAGCTAAGCCGCACCCCCCTAAAAAACTTGAAAGCAAAAAAGGGATTCTACTTACGGTGCGGTTGTGGGAGCGGGCGTAGGCTCAGCCTCCAGGAAATCTGCACGCGCGTTCTCCACCACCGAGCTGATGGCGTACTCCGCCACCATCACATAGTACGGTGAGGTAGAGGCTTTGACCACGTAGCCGCTCTCATCGGACAGTTTCGCGCCGACGGTCAGCGTCACCGTCTCGTCAGCCGTCTTCAGCGTGACCACGGCCAGCGGCTCATCCATCCCGTACTCCGGCTGCTCCTCTTTGCCCAGCGGGTTCAGGAGAGAGAGCGCAGAAACACGGCTGATGAAGGTGCTCACCTGAGACTGGGAGAGTTCCGCACCCGACCCCAGCTCTTTGAGCGTCCAGAGCGCATCCTTGGTCTTGATGAAGGTGAAGACGCCGTTGGCATTCTTCAGCGCCACCTGGGTTAACTCATCATTAGGGATCTGCAGATAGGCGCTCTCCGCCCAGGAGGCAGGAGTCGCGTTGATCTCATAAGTGGACAAACCATCCGCCAGATAGGTTTCGTCCTGTCCCTCAATCCGGAAGTGCGTGGCGGTGTAGTTCTGGGCGGAACCGATGTAAAGGACCTGCGAAGTGCCATCCGCCGTCTCGAACTCCACACGGCGCACGAAATTATCCGCGGCCACCTGTAGCTGGCTGTGGCTCGTATCCGTGCGGGTGACCAGGCGATCCGTCGTGAGCGCCACCAGCTTATCCAGAAGCGCTGTCACAGAATCGGCCAGAACGGGGTAATCATCGGCATCGGGCAGCACCCAACCGTCGTCCACCTTACGCAGGGCCACGCTGTTTCCCTGATCATCGGTCACCGTCAGCGCTACGACCGCGTCGGTCGTGAGATCAGGGAAGACCGGCGCTCCCTGCGTGGTCGTGGCCGGGCGGGGCCAGAAAACAAAGGCCGTCAGGAGCACCTGGACGACCAGCACTGCCGCCAGAATCTGTTGATGGCGTTTCATGCTTTCACCTCCTTACGCGAGGCATTCGCTCTTTCATCGAAAATCTTCTCCTCATCTTCCGGCGCGATCAGCTCCATCGGCTGTTCATTCTTACGGCGGACGTTCCAGATCACACCCAGGACACCAAGCGCCAGCAGCGCCAGGATGTAGTTCCCGATCTCCCAGACAGACTGCGCGCCCTCGCTCAACGGATACAGCCCACGGGATGAGGTCCCCCGGGCGCGGATGCTCAACAGATCCATATCCTCGGTCGACCAGGCCACCGCATTCTGCACCAGCTTCAGGCTGTTCAGATAGCTGTCTCCGGGCGGCACCTGCGAGGAAATGCTAAAGACAAGGTCATCCAGGAACTCAGCGCTGCCGACAACCACCAGGCGCGCCGTCGCCGGTGAAGAAGGAAGGGTCCCGGGGATATTTTGCGATGCAGTCTCCGTCCCCTCGGCAGCTTCCTGTTCCAACGGGGAAGGCTGATCCTTGAAGGCGCTCTCGAAAACACCCTGAACGGCCACAGCCAGCGGATAGGACTGTACTGTCTCACCCTGCGGGAAGCCCAACTCCGGATAAAGTTCGAAGTCCGGCATGATGTTACTGTCGGCCTGCACCCAGGAAGCCTCGGATGAGCGCAGCAGGGTCGTGACCTGGCGATTGGCATTCTTCGCCTCGTCCACCGTGATCGGGGAGGCCCAGTTGAGCGTCAGCGCCGAGAGGTTGGAGACCAGCGGGCTGCCCTCGGCCATCGCATCGGAGAGAACATTGACGAAGAAGGGATAATCGATGGACTGGTATTCCTGGATCGGATAGCCATTCACCGTCCTACTGACCAGGATCGGGAAAGGCTCATTCTGTGGATCCAACACCAGCGATGGCTCCACCGTGATGCCGTAGCTCGCAAGCAGCGGCTGCACGCCCTCCGTGATCGGCTGCAGTGCCAGGCCACCGCTCATCTGATCGGTAGTCAGCATGTAATTTCCGGCAGACATGATGACCGAGCCGCCGCGCATCAGGTACTGATCGATCGCATAGCGCTCCTTATCGGTCATCGCCTGGGGCGCAACGAGCACTACCACATCGACGTCCATCGCGATCTGCCCGCTGCTCAGGTCCAGCGTGCGGACCTCATACTCCTCGGATAGCGCGGATTGAATCGTCTCCCAACTGGCAAGCGGCTCCTGCGTCTGGCCGAACATATCCTGCGTCGGCGTCGCCGGCGGAGTCCACAACCCTACCACCTGCAGGAAACCGGTCGAGAAGCGCTTGAGGGCGGATTCGAGCGCCGTGCGAATATCGGCCTCGCTCAATTCGCCCGAGGGGTAAACCACCTGCGCCTCCTCGCCCACCTTCAGAAGCATGGAGAAATAATAAGTCTGATCGGAGAAAAGCGAGACGGCGTAGGGCTGAACACCGTACAACTCGTACAACTCCTGAGCCGTGACCGGGCTGTCCGCAGCCGTCGGATCGACCACCGCGTAGGTGAACTTGCCATCGGACTTGGCCACGAGCTCATTGGCCACAGTTTCCACCGTCTGCGGCACCGCTTGCAGCCACTCGGGCAGCGTCGCGGGCGTGAGGTACAGCGTCAACTCGGCAGGTGACTGTAAAGAAGCCAACACCGCCTCCGTACTCTGGAAACCGTAGACAACCTTCTTGATCGTGCTGG
>JAVEWB010000113.1:0-7184 GCA_034004765.1 Anaerolineae bacterium | reverse complement strand
CGAGGCCGGCACTGCGCTCAACATGGCCCAGAACTACGAACATATCCTTGAGGTGCTGCTGAACTACACCATCCTGGGACATGGCGCGGTTTTGGCGACGCTTCAGGTTTACGATCACCCCTGGACCGAGGAAAGCCCGGCGGAGTGGTGGGATATTCTGGCACGTTGGACAGAAGTCCCTGGCATCCTGACCGACTCACGGTATTACCTGAGCGATCTTCCGTCTTTTCGCAATTTCTTGTTCCCCGACCGCTTGGGAATCATTCATGACCTCTCCTCCGATCCGGGTGTAGATGATACGATGCGTGAACTGCTGCACGATCACCTGGGCGGCCAGGGCGGCATTTTCGTCCCCCTGGTGGTCGGTGGTCAATGGATCGGCTTTGTCGGCATTCTGTATCCGCAGGTGATTGATTTCAGTGAGGTGGAACTGCGGCGATTGATGAGTATTACGGCACAGGCTGCGGTGGCTGTCCAGAACCGCTATCAGCTTGATGTAACGGCATCGCGTGCACGGCGCGAGCAGTTGATTCGCGAGATCGCCAACCAGATTCAGGCGGCTCCCGATGTCGAGGGCGTGCTCAAAGTCGCTACCCGTGAGCTGGGACAGGCGCTCAAGACATCGCGCACCTTTGTCCATCTTGGCGGCTTCGAGCAGGGGAAACCGCGTAAACCTGATACGGGACCGCTCCCCGCAGCGGATTCTGTTTCTGCGCCGCCATCCGAGAAGAAATAAGGTGGGAGGGGTGGCTCGATCTGAATGGGTACTGAACTGAGGTGGAAGTATGGCAAAGACTGACGATCGCACGACTGAGCTTTCTGCACTATGTGATGTAGCGGCCCTCCCTGGACGCCCCATGTCCAGGGAGAAGGTTGCCGAGTTGATCTTGGACAAGGCCCGGTCATTGTTGGGTAATCCCTTGGTACTGCTCTACGTCTACGACGCCAAGGCAGCAACCTTCTTCCCCTGGGCTGCGATGGGTGTGGTGCTGTCGCGGATGACAGAGGTGCCGCTGAACCATGTGCTGTCGCTCTGGGATGGCGCAGCGGAGCGCTCCGTGACCTGGCAGCGGGGGGAAAGCATCGATCTTCCGGTGCTCTTAGGCGTTCCGGACGCATTTGAATCGGCGCTCCTGGCGCCCTTGCAGTTGGAGGATGAGCTCCTGGGATTGATCTGCCTGGGACGCACGGGAAAAGCTGCGGGATTCACCGCACCCGAGCGGGCGCTGTTCGATGTCCTCGTGGGGCGCGCTTCCGATGCGTTGACGGGCGCGCACTTCCTTGCTCAGAGCCGCGCTGAACTTGCCGAAGTAGAGGTGCTCTATCAGGTCAGCCAGAAACTGGGCGTGGCCCAAGCGTATGAAGAGGTGGTGCAGGGAATCGCTGCCTTTGGCAAGTTGTTGGGAATGCAGGGATTGACGTTGAGTGTGATCACGCGATGGACTGAGGAAGGCGTTCTGCTGGCCTCCGATATGTATTCTGTACCGGATCTCAGGACGCCCGAAGCGGTGCAGATTCTTCGAGACTTCCAAGCGGACCAGCCTACTTTCGATGTGCTTTCCTCTGACCCGCGGGCCCTCATTCTTTGCAAGGATGCAGAGGACCCTAAGTCCCCTATGCCAGAGGCTGTGCGTGCCGGGTTGCAGCAGCTCGGCGCTCGCGGGGCGTATTTGGTCGGTCTGCGGATCAAGGGGCGCTGGATGGGATTCCTTTTCTTCTCCAGCCTAGAGCCGCTCGGGGAGACGAATGAGCACTTTGTGGACCTGCTGCTGCATTCTCTTGCCCCTCAGGTTTCCGGTGCGCTGGAGCGCTTGTGGCTTTCCGGGCAGACGGAAACAGCGCTGGCGGAAACCGAGGCGCTCTACCGGGCAAGTTCTGAACTGGCGGCTGCACGTACGTATGATGATGTCATGACCGTGATGCGGGAATACACCCTGATGGGTGAAGCCGATTTGAACATCAGTATAAACTCCTTCGATCGCCCGTGGGTGGGGGATGATATGCCGGAGTGGACGATCCCTCTGGCGCGCTGGAGCAAGCTGCCCGAATCTGCGGTCTCTGCGCGCTACCCTTTGCAGAAGTTTACCTCTGCCCGGTCGCTGCTGAAGCCGGACACGGCTATTTTGATTACGAATGTCGCCGAAGATCCCCGACTCGATGACAATGCCCGCTACCTGTATCAGAAGATTTATAGCGCCGGAAGCACGCTCTTTGTGCCGTTGGTCGTGGCCCATGAGTGGATCGGCTACATTAATGCTATTTACAGTCAGCCGCGTGAATTCTCCGAAACCGCGGTGCGGCGGCTCATGAACCTCGCGGCACAGACTGCGGTGATCATTCAGTCGATCCAGCGGCTTGCAGAGGCGGATCGGCGAATGTTGCAGCTCCAGACCGCTGCTGAGGTCTCTCGAACGGCGTCTTCTATGCTTGACTTGGCGACGCTGCTGCCGCAGGTGGTGCAGTTGATCCGTGAGCGGTTCGACCTTTATTATGTTGGCGTCTTCCTGGTGGATGATACGCGGCAGTGGGCTGTCCTGCGGGCTGGTACCGGAGAGGCGGGACGCAAAATGCTGGAAGCGGGCCACCGTTTGGCTGTAGGTGGGGACTCGATGATCGGTATGTGTGTTGCCCGGCGTGAGGCCCGGATTGCATTGGACGTAGGCGCAGAAGCTGTGCGTTTCGAGAACCCCAACCTTCCGGAGACACACTCCGAACTGGCGCTCCCTTTGGTTGCTCGGGGGGAGTCCATCGGGGCCATGACGATCCAATCCTCCAAACAAGCTGCGTTCTCCGGCGAGGATATCACGGTGCTTCAGACGATGGCGGATCAGGTGGCCAATGTGATCTCGAACGCTCGTCTGTTTGCCGAAGCACAGGACAGCCTTGAGGACATGCAGGATTTGCAGCGGCAGGCAACGGTGGATAGCTGGGTCGGCTATACGCATAAGCAGGATGTGGTTGGCTATACCTACGACTTGACCGAACTTGAGCCCCTCACGGCCCCTATGAATGTCCCTCTGGCTCCCGAATTACTCAAGGGAGAAATTGTGGCGCAGGGAGGGGACGGCGGCAGTGCCCGCCTGTTGGCCCCTATCAATTTACATGGTGCTCCTATTGGCTTGCTTGGATTCGAGGAACCTGAAGAGTCGCGCATTTGGTCACAAGGTGATCTGGATCTGGTGTCGGCGGTTTGTGCGCAGCTCTCTTTGGCGTTGGAGAACCGACTGCTGTTCGAGCAGACCCGGGATGCGTTGGCTGAGACCAGTAATCTGTATGAGATTGGGCGGCACATCAGCGAGGCCCAAAGCATTGGCGAGGTCTTTGCGGGTACCATTGAAGGCCTCAGACTCCGCCCGGAGATTGATTATCTGGTCGCGGGGACTTTTACACCTTTGGGGATGGCTGAACGTTTGGATGTGGCAGGGGCCTGGGTGCGGGATGTGCAAGAGGCCGTTAGCAGCGGTGAGTCCTACTCACTTGCGGCTTTGGGACCGCTGTACGAGACCCTGTCCAAGAAAGGCCGCTTTGTTGCCGGAGATGTGGAAACCGCCCCTGATTTTGCAGGAAGCAATTTGAACTTCTACCGTCAACTTGGACTCTGCGGGGTCGCTGCTTTTCAGCTCAAGGTGCGCGAGATCAACTACGGGATGATCTTGATTGGTACCCAGGAACCGCATACCTTCCTGGCGGAAGAACTGCGCTTCTACGAGACGGTGATCCATACCGCGGCAGTGGCTTTGGAGAACCAGCAGCTCCTGCAAACGACACAGAAAGAGGCAGAACGGCGTGCTTTCTTGAATGAGGTGATGGGGGCAGCATCGGCCATCTTGGAGCCTGATGAGCTTCTACGCAGTGTCGGACAACTGGTCTCTACGCGTCTGGCAATGCCCACGCTGATTTTAAGACTTTATGGCGAACACGTTTCACCGATTGCTGTCCATCTTGAGGATGGGACACGGTTGGAGAGCCCGGAGACGGAAGCGGATTTCAAACTTACCGAATTGTCCGGTGTTGGGGCTGCGGCACGCTTGCGCCGTCCCATCACGTGGCGTTTTGAGACGCGGCCTTACCGCTCTGAGGCCTTCAAACAGCTGATCACTGCCCTGGATCTGGAAGAGTCCTTCTCTGTGCCCATCACCGTGCGTGATGAAGTGCTGGGCATCTTTGTCCTGGGGCGCAAGGTCGGTCACCCTGAGATTGACGAGGATGTGATGACCTTCCTGCGCAGTGCGGCGGTCAACATCGGTGTTTCTTTGGAGAACGCACGGCTCTACCAGAATGCTCAGGAGACTGCTGAAAAGCTTAAGGAGGTTGACCGGCTTAAGAGTGAATTCCTGGCGAATATGTCCCATGAGCTGCGGACTCCTTTGAACTCCATTATCGGCTTCTCGCGTGTGATTCTCAAGGGCATTGACGGGCCGCTTACCGACCTGCAGCAAACCGACTTGATGGCGATTTACGAGAGTGGACGACATCTGCTCAACCTGATTAACGATATTCTGGATCTCTCGAAAATCGAGGCCGGGAAGATGGAGTTCAACTTTGAAACCACAGACCTCAAAGAGGTCGTTCGGGGTGTTTTGTCTACGGCTGTGGCACTGGTCAAGGATAAATCCATTGAACTGCGGCAAACTATGCCGGAGGGGTTGCCCACGATTCTGGCCGATGAACGGCGTATTCGCCAGGTGATCCTCAACATTGTGGGGAATGCAGCCAAGTTTACTGAGAACGGCTTTATCAGCGTCTCTGCCGTTTACGATGACCGAGAAGTTGTGATTGCCATTGAGGACACGGGGATCGGCATCCCGGCAGACAAGTTCGGTGCGGTCTTCCAGGAGTTCCAGCAGGTGGACTCCTCTTCTACACGCAGCTATGGCGGTACAGGGTTGGGTCTGCCGGTGAGTAAGAAGTTTGTGGAAGCTCATGGCGGCCGTATGTGGTTCGAGAGTGAGTTAGGTGTAGGTTCAATCTTTTATTTGGCCTTGCCCATCCAGGGACCGCCCAAGGAGGCGCCTGAAGAAGAGGCCAAACCGAGCGCCGAGCGGCGCGAAGTCCGTGCGATTATGGCTGTCGATGATGATGAGAACGTGATCAAACTATTCCGGCGCTACCTGGAAAAGCAGGGGTACACCGTCATCGGCGTGACCGATGCCACACAGGTGGTTGACGAGGCGCGGCAACTGAAGCCTTATGCGATTACGCTGGATATCCTGATGCCAAACCAGGACGGCTGGCAGGTGATTCGCGATCTCAAGTCAAATGCGGAGACGCGTGATATCCCGGTCATCATCTGCTCCATTCTCAGCGAGGCCAATAAGGGTATGAGTATGGGGGTGACGGATTATCTGGTGAAGCCGATTTCTGAGCAGGAACTGCTGAATGCCCTTGACCGCCTGACGCAAGACGCGGGCCCGAATCAGGTTTTGGTGGTGGATGATCACGCTGATGATCGCAAGCTCTTGCGGCGTATTCTTGAAGAAGCCGGCTATATTGTGGACGAAGCTGCCGGAGGGACGGAAGCGATTGTCAAGATCCACGAAGAGCCTCCCGATTTGGTGGTGCTCGACTTGATGATGCCGGAGGTGGATGGGTTTGCGGTGTTGGAGAATCTGAAATCCAGTGAGGTGACGCGTCAAATCCCCGTGGTGGTGGTGACGGCTAAGGAGCTTAAAGCAGAGGAACGACAGGCTCTGTATATGCGTGCGGAGGCGCTGCTGCAGAAGGGCATCTTTAATCAGGAGCAGTTGCTACAGGATATTGCTGCGGCTTTGGGGCGGCTGAGGCATGAACTGGTGTAAGGAACGCTTTGATGGCACTTTTTGACAGGGGCCCTTTGTGCGGTATAATACAATGACTTGTGTTGTATCTTGTTCTTTCTATCCAATAAGTCTATATCACTTTGCTTTAATAGGAGGATTGCAATGGCTTATGTGATTATTAGCGATATGTGTAAGCGCGCTGGCGATTGTGCCGACATTTGCCCCACTGAGTCGATTCACATGGTGGAGGGAGATGCAGAATGGCCCAAGTACTACATCAATCCGGACACCTGCATTGAGTGTGGTGCTTGTCAGGCTGAGTGCCCCAATGATGCAATTGTCGACCCTGATGAGGCTAAGAAGAATTACCCCGCCGACATGGAAAAGAATGCCAAGTTCTTCACCGATGGCCCCGGCAAAGATTTGATTTAAGCGGTTTCGTGGAACTAAAAAAGGGCTGACAGCAATGTCAGCCCTTTTTGGGACGGTGTGTGACTAGCTGATGTAAATGGGGCTTGAGAAGATCCACCCCACGCGTAGTCCGCGGAACCGCCGCGTGACTTCGACCCTATAAACGCCTGCTTCTGCTGATGTATAGTGAAGTTCAGTGTCGGATGCCCGACGGATGAGTTTCCCGTTGCGCAGGAGCCGGATTTCTCCCTTCGCCGGGAGTTTTACCTCGAGCGTGACGGCCCCTAAGCGTTTGAGCTCTTCCCCAACGGTGGCCCGCGCGGAGCCGCTTCGTGCGGTGAAGGAGAAGCCGCGTGTGGAGTGGGGGAGGTCGTACCCTACCCAGGTACGTCCGGCCCATAGAGCCTCATACAGCAACTGTTTGTCCTGACTGAGATCTCCGGTCAGCGGGCCATTGGTCAGGATATGTGTGTTCACACAGCGAAACAGGTAGACATAGGAGAGATAGGCTTCTTGTCCCCCGATGCGATAGTGCAGCGGTTGGGCATCCGCATTCCCCAGGGCCGCAAGGTGCTGGCCTTTGTTGAGCAGTTCATCCCAGAGCCGCAGCGTTGTTTTGCGCGGGCCCCGCATCCCCCAACTGGGAAAATGCGTATAGAAAGCTGCCGGTAGCGCGCCCCATAACAGATCTTTGAATTCTGAGGTGTAATTCCATAATTCGAGCCCCGTGATGCCTTCAACCGGCCAATCGGTCCAGGGGGCCCCGCTGATCGTACTTCCCTGTGCGTGGTTTCTCTCTGTGGGGTGGGCGATGAAGCAGATCCCTTCGCATTCTTTGGCCTTTTGTAAAAGCATCTGGGTGCTGGCAAAGGCATAGGGAGCCAGTTCCTGCTCTGCGCTATAGACCAGGAGATGGCTGGCTGAGGGGTGGCGCGAAACGTTATGTATTTCCTCTCCTACCAGCAGCAAGACGCTGCCGTAGTAGCCTTCCACATTTTGCACCCAAAGATTGTG
>JAVEWB010000112.1:0-7194 GCA_034004765.1 Anaerolineae bacterium | reverse complement strand
TATGGGAAGCTGATGCACTCCGGCTATCACTTCATCGATCCCTTTACCTGGCTGGCGGAGGTGAACACGCAGCTCGAACACAAACGGCCCGACCGTGCCGATCTGTTCGTCAAGCACTTCGGGCCCTATGACTTCCTCCATCAGATCGATGCGGCGGATTATCAGCGCCTCTTCGGAACCGACCTCTTCGCCCCCTGCTTCACGCCGGAGAAGCTCCAGGCTGCCCGGCAGTTTGGCGAACAGGACGTCTTCATCCTCTGCCAACTCAAGCGCGGCGACGTCGTCACGACGACCGCCACGCTCAACCTGCAGCAGAACTCCTTCAGCCGGCGGGCCTGGACCGAGACGCCGGACGACGTCTACAAGGGCAACGGCCGCGTCCGTCACGAGCGGGTCACGCTGCAGGTGGGAACGCTGTTGAACATCCAGGTGCACTCCTACCAGTCTTACGAAGTGCAAAAGAAGGATGTGGAGACGGAAGGTGCCGGGGATGAGCATCATTTTGACGTCTACGTCTTCAGGAACAGCGGCGTGGTCGGCGGCAAACCGCTGGAGAAGTTCAGCTTTGGGGAAGCCGAGAGCCAGCAGCACCGTGCCGACACCACCTATTTGGGCCATAACGAGCAGGGCCGCGAGGTGAACTTCGCCAATTTCCTCGAGGGCCGCGCCGATGGAACGGGTTTCGCCAGCCACCGGCTGACCAACACCTTCCTGTCCAAGATCTACATGTGCATCAGCAAGGAGAGCCATGGAGAGATCCCGCAAACCGCCTTTGCGCTCTGAGAATCGGGGAGCGGGCTGGAAGCCCGCGATCCCAGGAGTGGAGAGTTCCTGCCGATGGCCTTTGCCCTTTGAGGCCAAGAGTCGGGTCCTTACCCTCGGCTTCGAGGGACCCAACCGCGCCGGCAAGGGGACGCAGTGCGCGCTCCTGCAGGCCTGGCTGATCCGTCTCGGCATCCCGTCGCTCCTCGTCCGGGGAGACGGGTCGCGGACAGGGAATGGGGTCACGTCGGGAGATCCCCCTTCGCGCTGGTGGCAGCAAATGAACGGCTGGCTGCACAGCTCGCAGGCCACCTATCACGACTGGAACGTGGCCGCCGTGCGGCTGGCACGGGAGCTGCTCGTCTGGCGCGACTGCGTCCTGCCGCGCTGCGTCGCGGCACAGGGCGCGCCCTTCGGCGTGCTGCTGGTCGACCGCTCGCTGCTCTCGCGGGCGATGCTCGTCAGGGCAATGCGGCCCGGCGATCCCTCCCCGCCCCTCTATCCGGAGGAAGCGCAGACGAGAGGGCAGCGGATCACGCCGGAGGCCGTCTGTCCCGACCTGATCTTCACGCTGATTGCGCCAAGAGAGGTGCTGCTCAGTCGGTTGAGTCCACTGGATCCGAAGGTCGGCTTCAGGAGAAAGCTCATCGAAGAGACGAGCGGCAGGTTTCAGGATGTGGTGCAGTATCTACCGGAAGAGCTACAAGACAGAGTAGTAGAGGTCGACGCTGCGCGGCCCATCGAAGAGGTGGCAGAGGCGATACGGGAGGGTTTGACGCAAGGGCACGTAGAAGGTAGCCTAAAAATTTGTCCTCCGGGGGTACCAGAGGCTCAAGAAGTGCAATCAGGCTAGGAAGATCGTTTTGAACTGTAGTCCAAACTGTGGGTAAATGAATAAGCATCATCCCGCTGCATAGATGACCTCCATATGACTGAGGATATGCTTACGCCGGATATAGTTTTCAGCCTCTTCAACAGCAATACGTTCCACAAGATCCACCGGGCGTCCTAGAAGTGCTTCTAATTCCTGCTGCATCTCGACCAGTGCAAATAGCCCAACAGAAGCATCAAGTGCAAACGTCACCAAGACATCCACATCGCTTTTTGGACCAAAATCAGGGCGCAAGACGGAGCCAAAAAGCGCCAATTCGGTCACTTTCCAGCGCCGGCAGAAATCTGCCAGCCAGTCCTTCGGCAATGTAATGCGGGTCTCATCCATCCGGGCACCTCAAACCACTCTCAGTCACACACAAAAATACTCTATTTATATTTTGACCCAAAAGGGAAAATAAACAAGACGCTAAAAGTTAAAAAGCCTTTTTGGCCTTCTTGTCGCGCCCCAAGATGATTGTGCTATACTGTGCTCCTAATTACCTATAGTAGATCACCGCAGTGAGGCTCGTATGGGAGTACAGGTACACAGTATCTCGGCCGGTTTTACCTCCCGGGTCTACCTGATCGAAGGGGAAACCGGGGTCATCCTGGTGGACACAGGGATGCCGCACCATGAGGCACAGATCCTGAGGAAGCTGCGGAGCCTGAACCGTCCCACCCTGGATCTCATCTTCATTACGCATGCCCATCAGGACCACTGTGGAAGCGCAGCGGCTCTGCGGCGGCTCACAGGCGCACCGGTGGTCATCCATCGGGCGGATGCTCAGGCAATGGCACAGGGGCCCATGAGCCTGGGTGAGGTACGCGGCCGCGGGAAGCTGTTGGAGGCTTTGATGCCGCTCGTGAGCCCCTTCGTCCAGCCGGAACCGGTATCTGCCGACCGGCTGCTCGAAGACGGAGAGGTGCTGCACGGCGGCGGGCTGGAAGCGAGGGTCCTGCACACACCCGGGCACACACCCGGCTCCAGTTGTCTGCTGATCGAAGACATCGCCTTTGCTGGCGATCTGCTCTCGATGTTAGAAGGTCCCCATGTGCAGCAGTTCTTTGCCGATGACTGGTCAGCCTTGCCGGGGAGCCTGCACAAACTGCAAGCCGTCGGACCGACGCAGGTGTACACCGGACACGGAGCCGCTCCCATGACGGGGGCAGCGCTGCAGCGGCTGCAAGCCTGAATGTTTCTTTAGCGAGTATCGATAAGGAGGTTCTCATGAAGGTCGGATGCAGTATTCACTCGGAGCACATCCCTGCTTACAAAGAAGTGCTTTTTGGACTGCCGGTAATCGAACTGGAAGATTATCTCTACACCGGCTTCGCGGATCGGGACGCCGAAGAGCTTCCACGGGTCAAAGAGACCCTGAAGGGGTACAGCGGGGAGATCATCCTCAACGCCCCCTACATCGACCTGAACCCCGGCAGCCCGGAGCGGCTGGTCATCGAAGCGACCCGCCAGCGCTTTCAGCAGGCGTACGAATTCGCCGTGGCGCTGGGGGCCAAAGAAGTCATTTCCCACTCCACCTTCCTGCCAATCGTCTACCTGGACTTCTACGAAGAAGATTGGATCTCCAGGAGCATCGACTTCTGGCACCTGTACATGAAAATTATCGACCCGGACGTCACCATATCGCTGGTCAACACCTTCGAATCCCACCCCGATTTCCTGGTACGGATCGTAGAAGCGGTCGATCGCCCCAACTTCAAGCTCACGTTCGATCTGGGCCACTACCTGGTCTACAGTCAGGTCGATCTCGAGGTCTGGCTGCGGAAGTTCGGCCCCTACTGCTCCACCGTCTATGTGCACAGCAACAATGGCAAGGTGGACACCCACGACGAACCGTTCACAGGAGCGCTGCGCTGTGAGGACGTAGCCCGAGTTGCAAGCGCGGTACCGGAGACAACTCGATTCATGGCCAAGATGAGCAATAAGGGCACCATCACTGAGAGCGTCGCGTGGATCAGAAAGTGCCTCGCTTGAATTAGAAAATGGCAAAATGCCAGGAAGCTATTTTGCCACGAATTGCACGAATGAGCACGAATTTTTCTTTTTGTGGAAATTTGTGGCCGAAATGACGCCCAAAAGGAAGCAAATTTATGATGAAAGCAAAACAAACGAAAGTTAACGTCACTGTCGTCCAGGCAGCCCCTGTGCTGTTCGAGCGCGAGGCCAGCGTGGAGAAGGCCTGCCGCCTGACCGCAGAGGCCGCGGCCCAGGGCGCACAGCTCATTCTCTTCCCGGAAGCCTTCATCCCGGCCTACCCGCGCGGGCTGAGCTTCGGCACTGTCGTGGGCAGCCGCAGCCCCGAAGGACGGCAAACCTGGCAGCGTTATTGGGATAATTCGGTAGAAGTGCCCGGTCCTGACGTGGCGGCCTTGGGTGAAGCCGCTCGCCGCGCCCATGCCTATCTCGCCGTCGGCGTGATCGAGCGCGATACGCAGTTCAGCGGGGGAACACTCTATTGTACAGTGCTCTACTTCGGTCCCGACGGGCAGCTCCTCGGCAAGCACCGCAAGCTCAAGCCAACCGCCTCCGAGCGGCTCATCTGGGGCGAGGGGGATGGCAGCACGCTGACCGTCCTCGATACGGAGATCGGGAAATTAGGCGGGCTGATCTGCTGGGAGAACTACATGCCGCTGGCACGGATGGCACTCTACAGCAAAGGGGTGGAGCTTTACCTGGCCCCGACTGCGGATTCCCGTGACACCTGGCAGGCCACGCTGCGCCACATCGCCTGCGAAGGGCGCTGTTTCGTTTTGGGATGCAATCAATTCGTGACCAAGGCGCTGTATCCCGCCGACCTGGCAGGCCGTGCCGATCTGGAAAACCAACCGGAGATCATGTGCCGGGGCGGGAGCGCCATCGTCTCCCCGTTGGGGGAGCTGTTAGCCGGGCCGCTGTACGATCAGGAAGGCATATTGTTTGCAGAGCTGGATCTGAGGGAGGTCGCGCGGGCGAAATTCGATTTCGACGCGGTGGGCCACTACGCCCGGCCCGACGTCTTCCAACTCACGGTCAATGAGCAGCCGCTCCTGCCGGTGCGCCATTCGTAAACAAAGGAACCTACCCCATGTCCATAGCACTGCTCTTCAAAGGAATTCTCATTGGTTTTTCCATCGCGGCTCCGGTGGGCCCCATCGGGATGCTGTGCATGCGCCGCACGCTGGCGAAAGGACGGGTCACCGGCATAGCTACCGGACTGGGAGCCGCCACAGCGGACGCCGTCTACGGCTGCATCGGGGCCCTGGGATTGACCTGGGTCTCCGGTTTTCTGGTCGATCAACAGATGTGGCTCCGGCTGATCGGAGGCCTGTTCCTCTGCGTGCTGGGCGTGCAAACCTTCCTGTCCAACCCCACCGAGGAGACAGCTTCCGCCAAAGGAGAAGGGCTCTTAGGTGCTTATGCTTCGACCTTCTTCCTGACGTTGACCAACCCGATGACCATCCTCTCCTTTGCCGCGATCTTCGCCGGGCTGGGGATCGGGAACACGCAGGGGGATTACCTGGCCGCGATGCTCGTGGTGCTGGGGGTCTTCATCGGATCGGCGACATGGTGGCTCACGCTCAGCGGCGGCGTCAGCCTGCTGCGGGTCAAGGTCACGCCGGAAGGGCTGCGCTGGATCAACCGGACCTCAGGGATCATCATCGCGGGCTTCGGCCTGTTTGCACTGCTGACGTTGTTGGGAGTGCACTAATTCCATAGAGGACGGGGAGCCGTTCCGTCCCCACCCCGACAGGAGAGTACGATGACTTCAGAAATCATGCTGCTGCTCTTTGTCGTCGGCGCAGCGGTGGTGCTCTTCTCACTCGAGCATCTGCCGACCGATGTGATCGCCTTGGGAATTCTGCTAACGCTGGCGCTGACAGGTCTCCTGCCGCCGGATGAGATCTTTGCCGGCTTTGGGAGTGATACGGTGGTGATGATCTTCGGCCTGCTGGTCCTCACCGCCGCGCTGGTACGGACCGGCGTTGTAGACATGATCGGGAGCCGGCTCCTCCGAATGACCGGCGAGAAGTCGCACGGGCTCCTGGGAATCATCATGGGAACGACAGCCTTGCTGAGCGCCTTCATCAGCAACACCGCCACCACGGCGCTCTTCGTTCCCCTTACGATCAGCCTGGCTCGCCGCGCGCGCATCAGTGCTTCCAGATTGCTGATGCCCCTGGCCTTCGCTTCGATCTTAGCCAGCTCTGTCACGCTCATCAGTTCGTCGACAAATATCGTGGTTAGCGGGATCATGAGCCAGCACAACATGACGCCGCTGGGAATGTTCGAGCTGACGCCGGTCGGCCTTCCCATTGCGCTGGTCGGATTGACCTACATGCTTTTCATCGGTCAAAAACTTATCCCTGACCGTGAGGCTCCCCCGGACCCCAATGAAGCTTTCGGCATCCGCCCGTACTTGAGCGAAGTCGTCATCCTCCCCGGGTCACCGCTGATCGGGAAAACGCTGGCCGAAGCCGGGCTGGGCCGGGATATGGACCTGACCGTGATGCGGGTTGTGCGCGACAAAAACCGCTACCTCGTTCCGAACGGCGGGTTGAAGCTTGAAGAAGGAGATGAACTTCTGGTCGAAGGCCAGCACAACGACATCCTCAAAATCAAGGATAGTGCCGGCATCGGGCTCAAAGCCGACGTCAAACTCTCCGATCCACGCTTACAGACGGAGATGTTACAGCTCGTAGAGGTGATCCTCCTCCCTCGTTCGCCGCTCATCGGACGGACGCTGAAGACCCTACGCTTCCGGCAGCACTACGGATTGCAAGTCCTGGGGATCAGCCGCCGCGGGCAGAACATCTTCCGCAAGCTCAGTCAGGCCCGTCTGCGAAGTGGGGACCAACTTTTGCTCCAGGGGCCGCGCGCCAACATCACCACACTGGACGAGGATAACGTGGTACACATCATCGGTGCGGTCGACAATACACGCCCCAACCGCAAACGCGCGCCCCAGGCCATTGCCATCTTCGCCGGGGTTCTGGCCCTTGCAGCGGCCAATTTGCTCTCCTTACCTCTCGCAGTCGCCCTGGGGACGCTGCTGGCCTTCATCACCCGCTGCATCACGCCGGAAGAGGCCTACCGCGAGGTCGAGTGGAAGGCGCTGATCGTCATCGGCAGCATGTTGGCCCTGGGTAGTGCGATGGAGTATACCGGCGCGGCAAAGTTCCTGGCTGCGCAAATCGTGAGCTTCACCCAACACACCAACCCTATCCTGCTGCTCTCAGCCTTTTTCATGCTGACACTGCTGCTTACCCAACCGATGTCCAACCAGGCTGCAGCAGTGGTAGTCCTGCCCATAGCACTCCAGACGGCACTGCAGTTGGGACTGAATCCCCGCACGTTCTGCATCATGATCGCCGTGGGAGCAAGCTGCTCCTTCATCACGCCGCTGGAGCCGGCCTGTCTGATGGTCTACGGGCCCGGGCGTTACCGCTTCATGGACTTCGTCAAAGTCGGCTCGCTGCTGACGCTCCTGGTCTATGGGATCGCCATCCTGCTTGTGCCCTGGTTCTGGCCACTGTAAAGGAATTCCCAAAAAATCGGTCAAA